>NZ_CP040756.1 GCF_004683865.2 Paracoccus liaowanqingii
ACCTAAGCTTGCGCCACGTGTCAAAGAGCATAGACCCGGAGAACGAGACCTCAGGGGTGGCAAAATTGAAAAACCGTGATTTTCATAAAATGCTCCTGGTTGCGGGAATGTCGGCGGATCAGATCGACACCGTGCTTGAGGGTTTTTACGCCTTCGGCGGTGCGTCTGAAATCATGTCCCTGAACGACTATGCAACCGCCATCAGGAATTATGACGTGCTGGAGAACTGTGTGGCCCCTGATGACGCCCACAGCCCTGTGGCGCGCTATCTCATTTCCCTGGGCGCCCGGATGGCCGATTGGGAAGACAGGGTGCCGGGGGTGGTGGCCGTTGCACTGATCTAGTTTGTCTCAATCTCCGGCTTTCCTTGCAAGCATGATCAACTCCCTACATTCTCCTGCCTTTGCAGGTGATAGAGTGGCTTATGAACACCGATGAGTACCGGGCTATGTTCCGATCAGTTGGCTTAACAGAGGATCAGCTCAACACCGTGATGAGTTATTTCCTCACCTTCCGCGAGGCGCCCCAAATCACCTCTACGAGTTGTTTTGAGATGGCCGTGGCCATCTATGCGGTGATGGATGGCAGTCTGAACCCTGCCGATCTCCACAGCCCTGCGGCGCGTTATATGATTTCCCTCGGCACCCGGATTGCAGCTTGGGAAGACCAGGCGACCTGACGCCCCGGCTCAACCCTGAGCCTGCCCTCCTCTTCGTAACTGGCGTTATGACACGGAAAACCCCGGAGCGATCTCTCGCGCCGGGGTTGTCAGTACCAGGTAACTAAAGACCATATGAACATCCCATATACGCGAGTGCCCGGACTAAAGTTCCCGCGAAAAACCGGCGACATTAACATTCCATATCTCCCATCATCGGCACTGGTCTAAGGTGTAGCGTTGGCTGGTCTAAGGTGTAGCGTTGGCAAGAAGTGCGAACGTAAGCTTTACACATGCAAAGGCCCCGGCATCATCGCGATACCGAGGCCCCCTCGCCCTGACGCGGGCTGCACACCTGCGCGTGCGGTGACTGCCCCCGGATCGCGCCGTGACAGCCTGCGCCGCGCCCCCCAAATGGCAAGGGGCCGCGCCCTGACGGGGTTTTCGGCGATGTCAGCCGGGCACTCACCGTCTGATCCCAGATGCTCTACAGGCAGATCAGCCGTAGAGTGCATCCTGGTCCTAACTCCTCAGTCGGCCTTCTCGGCCCAACCCTGATCAATGATGAGACGAGTAAGCGCCGCCGCTGGTGGCCGTTCTAGGCTGTGTCTGGCAGGGCCTGCTCGATCAGCCTGCGGATGACTTCGGGCCGGGACGGCAGATCCGCAGCCTGGCGTCGGCAGGCGTCCAGGCGCTCGACCATCGCGGCCGGCATGCGAACCAGAACCTGCACCTCTTTTGCATCAGCCATGGGGGATCCTAATATTTTTTTCGACCGGACGCGCGGGCGCTCAGTATCATGATATCGGCATCTCTTGACCCCCGACAACTTGTCCAAATGGAGACCGACGATGCACCACGCCCCCGGCGCTTTTGCCCCTGCCTGTGTCCAGGACGTCGAACCGTTCCTGGATCTGGCGGATCGGATGACCCCGGACCGCCTGCGCCAGCTGGCGGCGCTCTGCGCGGCCCGCGGGGGCGGTCTGGAGGTGATGGCGGGGCCACTGCGCGCCTATGCCGAGGTCCAGGGCCGTTCAACCGCCGGGACCGGTGCATAAAACCTAATGTTCCATTCCGGTTCTTGGTGGGGAACCCCTCGGGACCGATCTCCCGGGTGGTCAGCAGGATATGGGCATGATGGTTGCGGTCGTCCCCCTCGCGCCCGGGGTTTATTTATTAAAAAAAGCAGTTCAATTTCATAATTTAAAATCGGAAATGCACGCAGCTATTTTGCGCTCCAAATTAGTAAGAAGCAGAGAGCGCAAGTTTTGAACTGGCGCATCATCCTCGATTTCTTTCATGGCATCAAGCATTACAATCTCCACCAAGCGTTCCGCAGCGTCGTCATTACCTAGTTTCAGGCGACTATAAGGCAACATATGAAGAAGAATTTTTTGTATATTCCCCGGAGAATCCGAATAAAGGCGCTGACTATGGAGATCCACGAGCAATCTTCGGGTTATGCTTGGCTTATTATAAATTGAATAATTTTGATAATACGAAGGAATAATTTCTGGATTATAAGCAGTAAGAAATAAAAATGGTAGCTCTTGTGTCTTCAGTGCTTTCGCCACTGGGAATGACGTTTCACTTCCTAATAGAACGTCGAGAATGGCTGCATCAGCATCGGAAACATGATGTAAAGCGTCACCCACGTCGGCAAATGGGCCAACTACGTTATCTCCAAGACTCGAAATTTCCAGTGATAGTTGTCTTGCAATATGGTATTCATCTTCCACAACAAGTATTTGCACAAGCTACCTCCATTCTTCTGACCAATATTACCATACATAATCTCGGCGGAGCGGAAAAATTCCTGCCTAGTTCGTGTTGACCAAGGGAGGTTTGTGCCCGTCAAGCGTGGGCTGCAGAGGCGGCCCGCCGGCTTGCAGAAGCGCAGCCAAATCTGGCCGAGGCGCGCCATCGCGTGGCGGAGGCGCGGGCGATCCTTGTCCGGGTCGATCTGACACTTCAGATCCAATTAAAGGCGTGAACTTACGCCCGCCAGTTCGCTCACTACAAACTCTGTCTTAGCGGGAACCGAACGCCGATTGCTCGCCTTTATGGAATTTTCACCGATCACCGGACATGATAAACCGCCAACGAAAATTTATATATTTAGAGAATTATTAATATATAATATTAATCTTGCTACCTCCAACGAGCAATAGTCAGTTTATAAATTTTGGTATGAAAAATACTTTAGGTTGCATGTCATACTTAGTCATGAGATCGTAAATTTGATGTAGTCTTCTTGTGGATCAATGGTCTAGCGTTCTCCGGCAAAAAATTGGAGATTTCAGCGATGAGGACTTTCAACTTAAGCGGCATCATTGCTCACAAAGAGTTTTAATATAAAAACTCTTGCGACGTTCTTATTTTAATATTCCCGCAAATCTTGTAGGCTTCAGAAGGAGGAAAAAATGCAACTCACCAGGCTTATTTATGCTTCAAACCATGGAGGAATAGAGCGCGAAGGCCTTGAGGACATTTTGATAAAATCCCAAGCCAACAATAAGCAAGATGGAATCACCGGACTTCTCATTTCAAGCGATGAAGATTTTATTCAACTCATTGAAGGAGGTAGGACAGTCGTTGCGAAATGCTTCATGCGAATTATGCAGGATGATCGGCATCAAAATATCAAAGTTTTACTAGCCAGCCCGATTGAATCGCGGCTCTTTTCCAGTTGGGATATGCAGAGCATTAGCGCTTCGCAAATCAACACAAATTCTCTAAATCAATATTTGAGAAATGGCTCGTTTGATTCAGATGAGATGTCCCATGAGGACATTGAAGAGCTTTTTTCAAAGTTATCAAAAGAGCTTGAAGATATTAAATCTTGAATAAAATATTTTATCACAAAAATAAAAATTTTAGTGCTTTTCCCTTTAATCATGCGCTCAGTGCAGCTGATTTCAGCTGTGGACCTCTGGCGTCGTTTGCTTGATGGCCCTGCGCTGCATTCCCTGACAGTGCTGGGCCTCAATACTGCGGGTCAGTTTCTTGATTGAAGGCATGAATAGCCACCTTTTCAGATATTCGGAGTTCCCATGGTACATCGCAACTTCCAGGAGATGTTTCTGGCGGCGGGCATGCCGGAGGATCAGGTCGATAACGTCCTCGATCACTTCCATGCTGTTGGTGAGGCTGCTGACATCATCTCAGTGGCCGAGTACGAAACGGCCAAGTCAATTCATGAGGTCATGGATGCATCCGTTCCTTCCGGGGACCTCCACAGCCCTGTGGCGCGCTATCTCATCTCCCTTGGTGCCCGGATCGCAGCTTGGGAGGACCAGAACATCCAGCGCCCTCTTTGACCGTCCTGCTCAAACCCCGACCCGTGCTGGTCACAAGAACAATTTTTTGCGCCACTACTGTAAACAACGACTTATTTATTCTTGAAATGCATGTACACCCAAACAATTACAACCTTGAGGTGTTTCATGAGACTTTTGGCTCTTGCCGCGGCTTTGCTCCTGGTCACTCATCTGCCGACTGCAGCAGCTGAACATACCGGCAATGTCACCCAGGGCGTGGCGACTGTCATTGATGGCGACACACTTGAAATCCACGGGTCACGCATTCGCCTGCACGGTATCGATGCTCCGGAAAGCAGACAAACCTGCAGTGAAAGCGATGGGTCGGCCTCGCGATGCGGACAGGTGGCGGCATTGTTTCTTGCCGAAAAGATCGGTCGGACCCCCATCCTGTGTGAGCATCTCGACATGGATCGTTATGGACGCATTATTGCAAGGTGCTTTCGCAACCGCGAAGACCTCAACAAATGGATGGTCGGTGAAGGCTTGGCAGTTGCCTACCGTCAGTATTCCTTTGACTACATTGCCGACGAAGATCAGGCACGCGAAGCGCGAAAGGGTGTGTGGCGCACCAAATTTGATATGCCCTGGGATTGGCGCAAAGGAGCGCGCACATCAGAAGGCTCCGACGAAATCCCGGAGAGGCTGCAGAGACTTGTTCAAGGGTCATACTCCTGCAGTCCTCGGCGGACATGCTCTCAGATCGGAAGCTGCCAGGAAGCGCGCTGGTATCTGGACAACTGTTCTTGGGGCAGCCGCCTAGACCGCGACAGTGACGGCGTTCCTTGCGAAAGCATCTGCTGACCTTATCGCCGCGCTCTTGAACGAGGGCAGCAGCAGGACGCCCAGAGACGCCACTCTCCAAAGACGGTCACAGCCCCCGTCGAAGCTGTAGAAGGCCTGCTTGCGGCCTCTGATGGCCTCCAAGCGCCTATGACTGACCGTCTAATTTGGAACCATGGCAATTTGTTTTGGTTGTTTATAGACTGAAAAAAGGAGACCATCCCATGAGTGGCAATAAGCATCCTAAGTCAGATGAAGAAATTGATGTTGATCTTCGTGATAACCTTAATGTCGATCCAGGCATAGGAAGGTCCAAGGGTCGATTTGCCATGACAGACGAGCCGCCAATCGAGGGTGAAAATACGTTCGAAGGAGATGTGAAGAACGATACTACTCCACACGGCGGCATTGACCCAAACCAGCGTGGAAGAACGAATAAATAGCCACAGCGTAAAAGGCTTACGTGCTAGCTGTCACATCCCACATGATTATAAAGCCTCTCCAGAACAGGTCCGGCCTTTGTTTCTGCCAGTCCTTGAGGGCGTCTATGGGCATTCGCCCTTTCAACACTGATCGCGGGAGCTAACCATTATAGAGCCGCACGTAGTGCAGCAATAAGCTGGCTAAATTAACGGCGAGGTCAGCGCTCGCGGCGTAGCAGTTCCAGGACCTCGTCTATCTTCAGTTCGATCCGGGCAAGTTGAGCGTCTTTCTCGATTACTGCACGCATCTGTTGGCTATGCAGTTTTGCGTCCTGTGCAAGATTTTTTAGCACACGTTCCTCACCCTGCTTGCGACGCTCCTCAGCGCGCCGGGCATACTCCTCCGGGGGAGTAGGATCATCGATGTCCTTCAAATCCATCTGGCAGCTCTTTTTGCGATGCGGGGCTGTCAGAATGGCGGCGAAGACTGACCCAGTCAAATCCTAGTAAGGCCGTGCCTTGGCGAGGAGTTGTTCTGAGAGGGGTGTTGCAGTTGCAGGATATGCGAACCCCAAGTTGATTGCATTTCCAAGGGCAAGGCCCCCAAGCGCTACAAGTTCGGCACCAAACCATAATTCAAAACAACCCGCTTTATATTTTTAAGCTCCATTTTGTTCCTTAGTAGCCCTGAATAATTTTAATTTAATAAGATTAATTAATATTGGAACATAAAATCATTTCTCATGTTTGATAGACATCAAACGCTAGCAATAGCATTACATCTAAATTCAGGAGATACTTCATGTTCATGAAGCTTATGGGAACCGTCGCCACCACTGCATTGTTGGCCACCGCCAGCGTTGCACAAGAGGCCGCCACTACGCCCCTGGGCGGCGAGGTCATCGTCGATCAGGCCGATCCGCAGGTCGAGGTCACCGTCCCCGCACCCGATGTCGATGTCAGCCAGTCGCCTCCCGAAGTCACCGTTGATCAACCCGAGCCGACCGTGACCGTTCAGCAGGCGCCGCCGCAGGTCGTGGTCGAGCAATGCGCGCCGACCATCACCGTGACCCAGGCTCCGCCGACCGTCACCGTGGACATCCCCGAACCCCGCGTCGGCGTCCGGATGGCCGATCCCACTGTCCAAGTCACCCAAGGCGAGCCGAGCGTGATGGTCGACACCCCCGCGCCCGTCGTCCGCTACCAGGCGCCCGAGCCCAATATCGTTGTCAGTGATGCCGAAGCCGAGGTCCGAGTCCAGGAGTCCGAAGCTCAGGTCGACGTAGACGCGGCTGAAGAAGCCCAGGTCAACCTGCGCACCGCCGAGCCGAACGTGAATGTCCAGGAAGGCGGAGAGGCCGATGTCTCGGTCGAGGAAGCCGAAGCCGAAGTCGAGGTCGTCGAAGGCGGCGAAGCCAATGTCGACGTGACGCAGGCCGAACCGCAGGTCGACGTGACCGGCGCGCCGATGATGGAAACCGAGATGCGCGACGGCTATCAGGCCGCCGACATGCAGATGCTGACGGCGGAAACCGTCGAGGGCGTGGCCATCTATTCCGCCGATGACGAGAACATCGGTCAGGTCAACGACCTGGTGCTGACGGATGACGGCCAGATCGAGATGGTCATCGTCGGTGTCGGCGGGTTCTTGGGAATGGGCGAGCGCAACGTGTCGCTGCCGATGGACCAGGTGTCCTTCCAGCAGGCGACCGATGGTGACGAGATCCGCGGCTTCATCGCCACCGACTCGGCCTCGATCGAGACCATGCCGGAATACGAAGTCGAGTAAGACGCCCGGCTACGGCGCCTGACACGTTGCTTCGATGGCCCGGCTGCAGTCCTTGGACAGCAGCCGGGCCTTGACGACCGACCTTCCCGGCCGACATCCTTCCGCCCTTCCGGCGACGCGGGTGCGGCCCCCCGCCAGACAGGAGACTTTCATGGCCAAGACCCCCATCAACGACCCGAACCATCCCCGCACGACCGACCCCTATGCCACCGACCGGCCCGCCGAGACGGAGAAGAAGTCCAAGGTCCTGCCGATCGTCATCGGCCTAATCGTGCTGGCGATCCTGGCCTATTTCCTTCTGGGCATGATGTCGTCGGATGACGAGGTCGAGACGACCGATCCGGCCGCCCAGACCCAGATGGACGACACCGCCACCACGCCCTCCCCGGTTGTGGTCGACACGGTTGATCCCGAGCCCGAAGCGGCCCCCGTGACGGCCCCCGACGTTGACACCGAGGCAGACGCCGCCCCGGCTGGCGTCACCGAAGAGAGCGTGACGGTCGAAATTGTCGATCCTGACGAGACGACGGCCCCGATCGAAGGCACCGAGACCACGACGGTCCCGCTGCAAAGCCCGGAGCCCGCTCCGGCGAACTGATCCCGCATTCGAAGTCGTTGATCTGACACGACCCCGACTGGCACGCGCCTCAAGTTTTGCAGGCAAAAGGGGTCGAACACGGGAACATGGGAAGATGGGAACATGGGAACATGGGAACATGGGAACATGGGAACATGGGAACATGGCAGGAAATGCAAACGTAATTTTTTACACTCACCACGCCCCTCCGATCCCCGGCCCGCAGCGCCCCCGCAAGGCTGGCAAGGGCCGGGGATCGAGCCGCCGCAGGCGGCTTCTCTTCCCCTGGGCGCGACGGCTGATCCATTTGGAAAATGTGCCCTTCCCCCGGAACGGGCGAACGGTATAATTTGGACGCAGGACAAATTGTCTAGTGAGTGCACATTTTTCTTAAATGGAGGGCGCGACGATGGCAAATGCCGTGGATGCGGTGATGGGCAAGCTCGAGGCCGACAAGCGGCGCAACGGTGGCTCGTGGCCCCGGCCTCCTGTGGGGTCGCGGCGCTTCGCGATCCTCAGGGTCGCCAAGATCAGCGGCAAGGGCAAGATGGCCGCCGCCGCCCAGCATAACCTGCGTGAACGCGACACCCCGAACGCCCGGCCCGAGGACCGCGGCCGCAACATCCACCTGGCCGGCGCCAGGACGGCAGACGAGCTGATGAGGCTCTGGGAAGACCGCGCACCGGAGAAGATCCGCAAGAACGCCGTCCACGCCCTCGAATACGTGGTCACAGCCTCCCCCGAGAAGATGGCCGAGATGGGCCAGACCAGGAGCGAGGATTACCTGCGCGATGCCCTGACCTGGCTGCAGAACAAGCACGGGGCCAAGAACATCCTCTCCGCCGTGATCCACAACGATGAGATCACCCCGCACTTGCAGGTCATGGTGATCCCCCTGGACGAACGCGGCAAGCTGAACGCCCGTGCCCTGGTTGGCGGCAAGCCTCAGCTCTCCGCCATGCAGACCGATTTCGCCGAACGGGTCGGGGTCAAATACGAGCTGGATCGCGGCATCGAGCGGTCCGGCAGGCGCCATGAGACCATCAGGAGCTACTACGGACGGGCTACGGAGAACGAGACTTTGACCCTGAGGCTCCCAGAGCGCGCCAGAGGCGGGTTTCTGGGGCGTGGCGGGGAAACAGATGCCGAATACCGGGACAGGCTCTCAGAAGTCGCCTCAGAGGCTGTGAGGGCCGTTGCAGGCCGTCTGGCAGAGGACCGAAACGCCATCGCTCAGGAACTGACCGAAGCGAAGCTGCGTGCGGCCAACAGCGAGGCCAAGGCCCACAGGCTTGGACGAGACCTCGATGTGCTCGAAGTCGCCTGCAACATTGCCAGATACGACGGGTCTGATCGGGAGAAGGTCCTGGATCGGTTTCAGGCCCAGTACCTCAAACTTGCTGCCGAACTTCCGGAGGGGGTCCGTGACATCGTCGATGACATTCTCAACGAGAACGACCGACCAAGCTTCGAGGACATTCAGACGGAGCGCGAAGCTGCGGAACGCCATGCCCGCGAACGGGTCCAGGAACGCGATAGAGCAGCAGAACAAGAGCGCGAAGCACGCGAGAAAGCCGAACGTCAGCAGGACGAGCGTAAGCGCGATGGTGGTTGGGAGAGGTGAGCAATAACCCCGCAGGTGTGTCAGGGCGTAGGGGTGAACTAGACCGACTTTTCACAAGCAAATTCTGCCAGTGTCACAAGACGAACGAAGCACATTTCGGGCTGCTGTGGATGTCTGCTATCCACATGGGTCTAAGCGAACGGTGCTTTGAAAGTTCATGCCCCCCTCGCCTGCGACGTGGCCACGATGCGGCTCTAGGGCATGACTGGAACTGTTTTGTCTTGAAATAACAATGCCGCGGACGGAACTTGCTTCTTGGCTGCACTGTTTGCGCTGTGATGCATCATTGTGCTGCTTTCGTGAAAAGCAGTCACAGCGCCGTTTAAAAGGAACATGCCATGAACCGTATCGTCTATATCGTTGGTCTTGTCGTCGTCGTCCTGCTTGTCCTGTCCTTCCTGGGCTAGCGTTGAGGAACCACGATAGTGAATGAAAATTTTGAGGCCGGCACCGGGCAGCTTCATGCGGTTATCTCCTGCATGGCATCGCGCACGCGTGTCTCAATGATCTGACGTTCAGTGCGCCACATCTTGGCACTTGTCTGCATTGAGGCGCGAAAGCATGCCCTGCCACGCCTTCTTCTGCCCCTGTGCATATCCGTGCATTGCGTCATAGCAACCAGGCTACGGCCCACCCTTCGGACAATGACCATCTAGTGCGTGTCCTTACTGATCCGGCGCCTGAGGTTGGAGAAAATCTACGCTTCACCCTGGTCTTCATAGCACCTGTCAGCCTTCGGATTTTCCTGCCTTCAGGGTCTTTCGTGCTCCATCGCCATCTTACTCTTATGATATATGGATACGCTGGTGCATTTTTCGGGTTTCGGCCTGTCTACGCTAGCGCATCTCATAGTTGACAGTTACTCCACAGGTAACTACCGTTACCCCACAGGTAACTGTCGGGTGAGGGCATGACTAGAATTCCTATCTACGAACTGCGGCGCATGGGCGTGTCTTCCGACGACATTGACCTTGCGAAGGCGACACAAGAAGCGCAGCGCCGGAACGGATCGCCAGTTCAGGACATTGGTGTGCTAGTCGGTGCTGTCCAGCCACGTCAGAGGCACAACCCGAACCCACCTGCCAGCCTTAACGACAGAGCCATGCGGAAGCGTGGTACCTATGACCAAGCGGCCCTGTTGCTTGACCAGCAAGCCTTGCAGGAAAGTAGCCCAGAACGGGCAGCCAAGGCGCGTGAAGCGGCGAAGGCGGCGAAAGAGTTGAGCTCCGCCGCACAGATCGAGTTCGATTTCTTCGGAGGTAACGTGTCGATAGCATTTCAGTATATGGACGCGGTGACAGAAAGGCTCTTCCAGCACGCCAAGACACCGGCGCAGGCGAAAGAAGCCATCTCGATCCTTTGGGTGATCTGCCGCCACCTGGGCTGGCAGTCTTACGAGTGCACGAAAACAGCCGCAGAGCTTTGTGAGATTACCCACACGCAAGCGCCTCACATGGCGACAGCGTTGAAGCTCCTCGAGGACGTGGGGGCCATCCAGCGCGCTAAGCGAGGCCGGACCAAAACGATCACGGTAACGCCCGAAGGGGCCTTCCGGGGCAACGTGAACAACCACGCGAAAGCCGTCGAGCGGTATAAGCTGGACGTGATCGAAGGCGGGAAGAGCGCGCCAGAGTAGATTGCCTCTAGCGGCTGCTGAAAAGTCTCGACCATAAGCCACGGCGAACTGGATGATCCTTGGGCTTGGGTAGCAGCTTCATCATGTCATCGAGAATGCGCCGCCGTTCCTCGGCCACAGCCTGGGATGCAGCGAGTTCCTGTTCAGCATTTGCTTTGCCAGCACGCAGCGCGTCTAGTTCCGCCTGTGCAGTCTGTAAACGGCTTTCCAGTGCCCTGATAACTTCCCCTGACAAGCCTTCGATATCGCCCGAATTTTCCTTGGCAAGTGACTGTCCGCTGCCCTCGTCTTGGCGTGCCATGTTGGCAGGAGAGGGGTCGCGCAGCGCATAGAGCCTGGCTAGTTCAGCCGTGTCGATTTGCCAGCTCTCCGAGCCTCCAGACGTCACCTTTTCACCGGTAATGGTGCCGTCCCTGAGAGCCTTTTGCAGCGTCGGGCGCGATACATTGAACAGCTTTGCGGCCTTGGAAACGCTTATCAGGGACATGGCAATCCACCCCCGTAAAGGCGCTGCCCGCTTTTCAGACTAGTTCTTGTCAGGGGGTGGCAAGTCACCGACTGGCCTCTAGCTCGGTAACACGCGCGTCTAGAGACGCTATGCGGTCTTCCAAAGACATGCCTGCCTCATTGCCCTTATATTCGTCTAGAAAAGCCGTGAGATGATCTGAGAATGATGGATTACCCCGTAGCAACCATCCAATCCGCAAGAGGGTGTCCCTTGCTTCATGTGGCGCCCTCACATTGATCTGTGGAAAGGGATGCTTGGTGTCAGTCATTGGTCAGCTCCCATTGCCACCGCCAGGGCCGGATAGTTGACCGTTCTCGCGTAGCCATTCCGTCACTAGCTTATCTAGCAATGAGGAAACAGAGCGATGGTCCGACTTAGCGGCTGCGTCCAGCGCCGCCTTGACTTCGGGCAGAAGTCGAAAAGAGACAGGAACGCCTTTTTGTACCATTTGCATGCATCCCTAAACGACGGCTGTAATTCTTTTGTAGTTATTTGTAGTTGCGTCCTGTGATCGGCGTAAGCTGTACAAACGGAGAATCCACAATCCCTGCAACCCTGCGACTGGTGGCCTTGGAGGAAAGGCTAATGCGCCGCTAGCTGCAAGATCTTGGCATCCCGGCCCGATATGTATTATATATTGGTACAACCATCAGAGCCAGGAGCGCCCATGCCCCGCAACACCTCCGTCTCCCTTGGGGAGCATTTCACTGGCTTCATCAGCGCCCAGGTCGAGGCGGGCCGCTACGGCTCGGCCAGCGACGTGGTCCGCGCTGGGCTGCGGCTCCTGGAGGAGCATGAGACCCGCGTCCGGGCCCTCCAGGCGGCTCTCGACGAAGGCGATGCCTCCGGCCACCCCGAACCCCTCGACCTGGCTGCCTTCAAGGCCGAGCTGCGCGCCGGACGCGCGGGGTGACCAAGCTCCTGCGCTTCACCCCCGCCGCCCGTGCCGATCTGGCTGGGATCTGGGACTACACCGCCCGGCATTGGGACACGGATCAGGCTGATCGCTATCTCGACGAGCTGCATGGGGTCTGCCTGGCCTTGGCCACAGGGGAGATGGCCAGCCGACCGATGGATTTGCGTCCCGGGACACACAAGGCGCGGGCCGGATCGCACATGGTCTATGTTCGGGAAGGTGCAGACACGCTCGACGTGATCCGCATCCTGCACCAGCGCCAAGACGTCGAGCGCCACCTCTGACGCCCCTCTCACTCCAACCCTGAGCCTCAACTCTTCCCCGTAAATGGGTGTTCTCACCGCCGACCGTCGGCTCCTTGCCATGAGCGCACCTGACGGCATGGCCCAGATTGCCGCCCTCCCCAGAGGTTGCTCCTCAGTCCTCGTGGTTCAGCCGCGCCACCAGCTGCTGCGAGGCCTTGAACGTCGCCACCTGTTTCCTGTCGACCGCGACGGCGTCGCCGTTCCTGGGGTTCCGCCCCATCCGGGCATCCCGGATCTTGCTGGCAAAGCTTCCGAACCCCCGGAACTCCACCCTATTGCCCTGGGCAAGACTGTCAGTGATCTCGTTCAGGATCACCGCCACGGCCGCCTCGATCTGTAAAAATGAAAGGTTGCGGTGGGTTTCCCCAAGTTTGCGGATCAGCTCCGAGCGCACCATGGCTCAACTCCCTCGTTTCGAAGGATATAAACAGGGATATTTTGAGTTCGCTAGCCACCAAAGGTGGGGCATTCAAACCGAAAACCACCGGACCTGACCGCTGGAGGGAGCGGCAGGTCCGATGGCCTTCAAGCTGTGTTACCGAACCCGCAGGGAAGAGGAGGGCAGGTCCGAAGAGGAGATGAAGCGGTGTTGCCCCATGCGTTCAGATTGCGGGGCGGGAGACTGCGTGTCACGACCTGACGCGGCCTTGCCGTATCGGCTCCGAGGCCCGATTGAAAAAGCAGCATATCCGAACTTTTTTGCACAAACAAAATGCAGTGAGAGCCGCTGAGATGCCGATGCTGCTGGGGCATCACACCTGCGCGTCATTGGCCATCCTTTTACAAACATGCTGCTCCCCTCTCATTTGTTGCGATTCAGAACGCAACACGAACAATCCGGCATATGCACAACCTAAAGATGTAGAACATATGCTGAATATTGCTGGATTGGTCGAAAGCATCCTTGGGTTGCTCTCTCCCGGATGTGCCGGAGGGCACGGTCGGAGGCCATGCGGCGCATCTGCATGTGCTGAAAATTGTAGCGATTGTCTTCGTTCA
>NZ_CP040757.1 GCF_004683865.2 Paracoccus liaowanqingii
GTTTGTCTCAACCTTCGGCTTTTCTTGCAAGCATGATCAACTCCCTTCATTCTCCTGCCTTTGCAGGTGATAGAGTGGCTTATGAACACCGATGAGTACCGGGCTATGTTCCGATCAGTTGGCCTGACAGAGGATCAGCTCAACACCGTGATGAATTATTTCCTCACCTTCCGCGAGGCGCCCCAAATCACCTCCACGAGTTGTTTTGAGATGGCCACGGCCATCTACGCAGTGATGGATGGCAGTCTGAACCCTGCCGATCTCCACAGCCCTGCGGCGCGTTATATGATTTCCCTCGGCACCCGGATTGCAGCTTGGGAAGCCCAGGCAACCTGACGCCCCGGCTCAACCTCCAGCCCCTGCTGTTTCCGTAAGCAGGTGTTATGACCCGGACAACTCCGTCCAATCTGATCACGCGGCGGTTGTCATGTTCGGGGTCTTCGGAAGGGGAAAAAAAATGGCATTTTGGCTTTCGCACTATTTTGATCCGCCGCCAACGTCGCTCTTCTTCGCCCCCAAAGCCGCTCTATCTATGAGGGGTAGAGCGGCGACGCGGCGAAGTTAGCCTTCCAAATTCTCCGCTATCTGCACCCAGCTACCCTGCCAGCCTAGGTAATAGGCAGAAACGCAAAACTCTACTGTTCCAGTTTTGCCTGCACCGGAAACAACAGCATTGTAGTCCTGACATCATGCTAGAATTTTTTAAATTTCCATGAGAATTTGACATGCCCGAGGATGATACTGCTTCAGAGCAAAGGAAGGGAGCGGGTGGCTCCCGGAAAATTCCGGTCGGCGAATACAATCATCACGAAGAACCTGAAATTTCATATTATCGGCCATCGAAAGCTGATATGAAACATTTTAACCTCCAATCAGAGGCGAAGTGCCTTATCCCCCGCGAAGTGAAAGGGGCAAATAATTTAGTTGCTCTGCTACAGTGGTATTTGATTGCAGCTTTCTTATTTACCTTGCTGGGGGTTCTTATTTTTTGTTGGTTTTACAGCTGAGGTGACGGCTGCCCCCACCATCAATGCTTCCAACCGTGATCTCGCTCTCGATGCCGTTGCTCTGCCTGTTCCGATGTTGGCAAAGGATATTGTGTGTCCCGTTTACGTGTTCTTGTCCTAGCCGAAAGCTGCAATCCTGACTGGCCGTCGCTGCCGGTCGTTGGCTACAAGTATGCTCGCGCTTTGGGGCAGGTTGTTGACATGACTTTGGTTACTCACATCCGCAACCGCGAGAACATCGAAATGACCGGCGAAATGACCGGCAGTATTCACTACATTGACAATGAATGGCTCGCGGCTCCCATGTATCGGCTAGCAAGTCGCTTGCGGGGCGGTTCCGAGGTAGCTTGGTCGACCAATCAGATAATGGCCTATCCTCCCTATTTGTTCTTCGAACGGCAGACTTGGTCGCGCTTTAGAAAGGATATGAAAGCAGGGGCTTTCGACCTTGTCCACCGAATCACACCAATGTCGCCAACGCTCCCGTCTTGGATCGCGGGCCGGGGCAACCTGCCTTTCGTAATAGGCCCACTGAACGGCAACCTGGATTGGCCAACTCAATTTGCTGAGGAGCAGAAGCGCGAGCGTGAAAGGCTGAGGAAGCTGAGGGATCTCTATAAGTTCCTGCCTTATGCCCGGCGGACCTATCGCCGCGCCTCGGCAGTTCTGGCAGCCTTTGAACATACGGTTCGCGATCTTTCAGATGCCGATCCTGACCGGGTCATTCCCATGCCCGAAATCGGCTTTGATCCGCAAATTTTCTATGCCGAGGGGCGGCGCCCTGCTTTTTCAGGAAGCGCTCCCTACCGGTTCCTCTATGCCGGGCGGCTTGTGCCCTATAAGCTTCCTGAAGTCGCCATTAGGGCCTTTATAAGCTCACACCTTCTTCGGTTGCATCGCCTGCATATAGTTGGGGACGGGCCCGAGCTTGGCCGCCTACAAAAACTGGTTGTGAGCGCCGGCGCCGAAAACCAAGTTTTTTTCGAGGGTCGCAAAACTCAGTCTGATGTAGCTCAATCTATGCGGGACTGCGACGCCTTTGTCTTCCCATCGATCCGGGAACTCG
This sequence comes from Paracoccus liaowanqingii, assembly GCF_004683865.2. Taxonomy (NCBI): domain Bacteria; kingdom Pseudomonadati; phylum Pseudomonadota; class Alphaproteobacteria; order Rhodobacterales; family Paracoccaceae; genus Paracoccus; species Paracoccus liaowanqingii. The sequence continues at coordinate 2,074 of NZ_CP040757.1, forward strand.
GGGCAGGCGTGGTAATCGAGGCCATGGCCTCCGGAATTCCTTGCATTGTCGCCGAATACGGGGCGCCGGCGGATCTGGCCGCAAAGGGCAGAGGGATCCGCATTCCCCTGGCGAGTAGGGAAGAAATGATCATTACCTGCCGCCAGAAGATGGAAGCCTGCGTACAGGGGAATGAAGATATTCAAGCGATCACAGAACGTGCCAAAACCTATGCCACAACGCTGTATAAGTGGGAGCGCAAAGCAGCATATACACTTGAAATTTATAGGACAGTTTTGGAAAAACGCTCTTTGAAGGGGCTTAAGGATTACTTGTAGCTACGGCATCTTCCTCTACTTTATTGGTCGTGCATGCTCCCCGCCTGCCACCATCTGGCACAGCGTCTCCGCCCGATCGGTAGTCATGGTTTGCTATGCCTATGCTGTTTGCTGCCGTTCGTGGTAGTGTTGATAATTGTTGTTATGCGGCGAAAAACCCCCGCACGGTTTCTTTCGCGGGGGTTGTGAGAGTACGGTATGCGCCGTCCCCGCCCCATTGATTTCTGCGGTTTCCCGACGCTGGCCGAGCGGCGAGTCTCGTTCTGAGCATTCAGATGGAGATGAAGATGGCGGATGGCGGCGACGGGTTTGACGGCTGCATCGAGGTTGTGCGGCGGACACGTGGATATCGGCGCTGGCCGGATAATGTGAAAGCGCGGATTGTGGCCGAGAGCTTTCAGCCGAGGGCGCGGGTGGCGGATGTGGCGCGTAGGCATGATCTGGCAGCGCATCAGCTTTCAGATTGGCGGCGTCAGGCGCGCAAGGGCCGTCTTGTCCTGCCCGCTGACGCCATGGCCGGTGTGGCGTCTGACGCTTTGCCAGCCTTTGTGCCGGTTTCGGTGGAGCCTGAGGATGTCGGTCTGTCTGCGGATCCCGAACGGACCGTCGGGGTCATCACGATCGAGATCGGCAACGATCTGGTGCTGCGGGTTCCAGGCGATGTTCCGGTAGAGCGGGCAGCAGCAGTGGCGCGCGCTTTGCGAGGATCGGCATGATTGTCGCGGGACAACGCCAGCCAATCCTGATCGCGACGCGGCCGGTGGACTTCCGCTGCGGCCATCGCGCCCTGGCGCTGATCGTGCAGACCGAGCTGAAGCTCGATCCGCATTCCGGGGTGACAATCGTGTTCCGTTCGAAACGCGGCGACAGGCTGAAGATTCTGGTTTGGGACGGAACAGGTCTGGTGATGGTTTACAAGGTTTTGGAGCAGGGCAGCTTTTCCTGGCCGAAGGTTCAGGACGGGACAATGCGGCTGTCGCGAGCCCAGCACGAGGCATTGTTCGAAGGTCTGGACTGGCGCCGGATCGTTGCGCAGCGGGTTGCTCCACCCATTGCAGCGGGGTGATTTACTCGGCTGTTGTAGCGTTGTTTTATTGGTCTTTCCTGTCCGGAAAGGCTATGAATCCGCATGTCGCAGCCCTTCGATCTCAGCCTGTTTCCAGACCTTCCGCCCGAGGTTGTGAAGGCGTTCGAGGCCGCGCAGTTCGAGCTGTCGGTGGAGCGTGCGGCGCGTCAGCATGAACAGGCGGTGGGGGCCGAGAAGGACGCCTTCATCACCGAACTGAAGGCCCTGATCGAAAAGCTGGAAGGCCAGGTCGGACAATACCGGCATGCGAAGTTCGGGCCGAAATCGGAAAAGCTGGACCCTGCACAGCTCGAGCTGGCGCTGGAGGATCTGGAAGCCGCCATCGCCGAAACCCAGGAACAGATTGCCGCGGTCGAGGCGAAGATCTCGGCCAGCGAGACCGATCCCGAGAAGAAGGTGCCGGGCAAGAAGCGCAAGGCGCGCTCCTTGCCGCAGCATCTACCACGCGTCGAGCGTGTCATCGAGCCAGACAGCATTGTCTGCCCTTGCGGCTGTGGCGACATGGTCCGGATCGGGGAGGACCGAACCGAGCGCCTGGATTACATCCCGGCACGCTATCAGGTGATCGTCTCCGTCCGCCCGAAATACGCCTGTCCCAAAGGGCGTACGGGCGTGGTTCAGGCGAGAGCTGCAGCGCATCTTCTGGAGGGCAGCTGGCCCACCGAGGCGCTCCTGGCGCAGATCGCGGTGTCCAAGCATTCCGAACACATGCCCCTCAACCGCCAGGCCGTGGTCATGGCGCGGCACGGTGTGCCGATCGACCGATCGGTCCTCGCCGACTGGATGGGTCGGACCGGTGCGTTGATCGCCCCGGTCGTGGACCGCATGGCGGTGCTGCTGAAACAGGGCAGCACCCGGCTCTATGTCGACGAAACCACCGCCCCCGTGCTGGACCCCGGGCGAGGCAAGACGAAGGCCGGTTATCTCTGGGCGGTGCTGCGCGATGACCGGGGCTGGAACGGCCCCGCACCGCCGGGGGTGGTGTTCCACTATCGCCCCGGCCGGAAGGGCGACTATGCCAATGAGATACTGACCGGCTTCAATGGCACGATCCAGGTTGACGCTTATGGCGCCTATACCCACCTGGCCACACCAAAGCGCACGGGCGGCGATCCCTTGCGGTTGGCTTTCTGCTGGGCCCATGGACGGCGCAAGCTGATCAAGGCCAAGCCGAAAAAGGGCTCGCCCATCGTCGACGAGGCGCTGGTGCGCATCGCAGCGCTCTACAAGGTCGAGGATGTCATCCGCGGGGCGGACCCCGTTCATCGCCGGGCGGTTCGCCTGGAATTGTCCTGCCCTCTGGTGGATCAGTTCTTCGCCTGGCTGGCCGCCCAGGCCGCACGCATCTCGCGCAAATCCGACCTCGGCGTCGCGCTCGCATACATGCTGAGGCGCCAGGACGGCTTCCGGCTTTTCCTCGAGGATGGCCATGTCGACATGGACTCCAACCTGGTCGAGAATGCCATCCGCAGCCCGGCCATGAACCGCCGCAACGCGCTTTTTGCCGGCCACGATGAGGGCGGCCGGTCGTGGGCGCGCTTCGCCAGCCTGATCGGATCCTGCAAGATGAACGGCGTCGAACCCTATGCCTACCTGCGTGATCTCTTCACCAGGCTCGCCAACGGCCATCTAGACAAGGACATCGATGCGTTGATGCCGTGGGCCTATGCCGCCACCCCCAGCCCCTCACAATGAGCTCATCCGGGAGTCCCCAGTGAGCTCATTCTGAGCACTCACGAAGGCCAAAGCGCCAGCCGGGCGCACCAAGAACCTGAACCGCAAGCGAAATCACGATGGGGCGGGAACGGCGCATACAGAGTACGGCCGTCGAAACCTGATCCCGTCACAGACCGGATCTCAGAAAATCCGAGATTCCATCCAAAAAGACCAGCATAAAGACAGGTATTACGGTCCTATCTTGTCGCTATGCTATGGTTTTATTCTAAGGTCAAACATGACTCTTTTGCCTCTTGTACATCGCTTTCGTAAACGAATTGGGTTTTTTCAGAAACTTCAGGATGCCGCTGCCGAGATTCTTGTTCTCGCGCCTGAAGAGAAAAATCAGAGGCTCGCAGCCATCAGCTTACCCGCGCAGATAGACCGGATTAGGGCGGTACAGTCAGATACAAGTCTAGATTATGAAGCTTCTCGCTTAACTTCCGGTGAAATAAACCATACACCAACCCGCGCCTTTTTACTAAAAAATGCATGGTATATAAATGGAGTTATTTTTGCCGGTAACGCGCGCGAGCCGCAAGTTCCAGAACGAGAGTCCTTAATCTCCTTTGAAAAAACAAAGCATCTTACTCGAGCTGCTTTTCCATCCTCATTGGTGGGCTCCCAATACTTTGGCCATCACGTTGTAGATGACAGCGCCACAACACTTCTGGCAAATGAATTTGGCCCAGTATTTCGGGCTCCTGCAAAAGCAGCTAGGACATGGCCACATGCGGCTGCATATCGAACCCGATTAAATATAGAAGCACCAGTATTGACAAAAGCCCGCGTAGCCGAAGCTTGGGTGTTTCAGGATTGGGGTATGACAGGGCATCGCCGCGATCGACTAATAAAATTGCGCCTGCAACTACGAGATACCCCAGGATCACGTATAGGCCATGGAGTATTCTTGCGTCGACGTGGCAGTGGGGCGGCTCGATTATTAGCTAATGAGCAAGAAATTGAGGAAAAGCTATCTAGCTTAGGCTTTGAAATTATTGATCCGACCAATGACTCGATAGAGAGCATTATTATGCGATGCCGTGATGCAGGCATAGTTGTTGGAGTGGAAGGAAGTGGTCTTGCGCACGGCTTTCTAAGTTGTGCGCCAAATGCGAAGTTTCTAGTTCTTCAGCATCCTTATCGATTCAACAATGTATGGAAAGATTTTACTGATGCCTTAGAGATGCGCTATGCCTTTTTGGTTGGGGAAGGTACGAAAGACTCTTTTCACATTAGTCCTGACGAACTTTGTGCAACGCTCGATCTACTATCGTTTTGAACCTTAAAGGAGACTTAATGCTTTCGTCGCGCCGGTGGATGCGTGGCGCGTATCTAGAAAGACTTGGCCGCCCACCTTGCGCCTCTTTGCCCGGCTTGGAGCGACATACATGGAAATTTTTGAACAGGTCTTATGACACGGATCTTGAGACCGCGTGGGGTCGCGCACGGATTGTGCTTTTAATGATGCGAAACTTGATCGTCCTGTGTCCGGCGCAAGGCTTCCGCAAGCTGTGGGAAGGAGCTGCCCTCCTAGCACTTAGCTGTAAAGGTTATTCAATCGTTCGTAGATTGAACTCTGGCCGGATCTGAAGCTGTAGATATCTTTATTTGCCAGACATGATGAGAAAAAATGCGCGATTTCCACTGAGGAGAGAGACTTGGAATCCATTGGCGATATAATTGAAGAAACGCCTTCAACAATTTTCTCGCCATTATAGTGTACATAATTATCTAGCCGGTGCTTCTTAACGAGGTCTGTTAGCACTCCCATGCCAAAGACGCCCCACCGAAATTTAGAAAGATCCCACGAACCTGTAATGGCCCGATTTGCAGAAATACGCACAGATCTATGCCAAGCCATGTATCTTAAGAATTTCATAGGGCTGTCGAAATAGCTTAGCGCATCTTTGCATATATCGCTATTTGCGGGCATTTTAATGGCGTAATTATTGACAGAGTGACCAAAAGATTTGTGGGTTCCTCCAACAAAAAAATACTCATCTGCTGGGTTGAAAGGCTTAAGCAATGCCACATCGGCATCTAACCACACCTTCCCCGTCATCGCTATCATACGCAATCGAAACCAGTCTGCAAATGTGGCGTAGCTGCCGGTCTTTTTGTAGGTAAACACATCTTTCTTTGGTATTATAAAGGAAGCATCTTCCACGATAACCCCTTTGGGGGCACATACATCAGAGTATGTGTAGAGGGTTACTTCATGGCCATTTCCAGCCATTGAGGAAATGCAGAGCCTTTCAATGTCTGGAAGCTTTCCCCCAATCCAAAGCGTACCAATTTTTGGTAAAGAGTTCATTGGCTTCCTTAAGTATTTATTGATGATGGCTGCGAAACAGGTACCAGGCATTAGGCTTTCGGGACCCTCGACATGGACGAGTTTTACGACACCGAAAACCCCGGAGCGATCTCTCGCGCCGGGGTTGTCAGAAATAAAAAACTGGACGCCTCATGAACATCCCATAAACGCGAGCAATCGGCGTTCGGTTCCCGCTAAGAAAGAGTTCGCAGTGAGCGAACTGGCGGGCGTAAGTTCACGCCTTTGATTGGATCTGAAGTGTCAGATCGACCCGGACAAGGATCGCCCGCGCCTCCGCCACGCGATGGCGCGCGTCGGCTAGATCTGCCTGTGTCTCTGCCAACCGGCGGGCCGCCTCAGCTACCCATGCCTGGCAAGCACGAACCTCTAGATCTGCGAATGTGATTTCACTGGTAAGGCGCGAGCACAGAGCGTCAAGGTCAGGGTGAGGTTTCATGGCGTTGCACCTGACACCCTGCTAGGGCTTCACTTCACTTCGTTTCATTTCGTTCCATTTCGCTGCGTTACGCTTTGGCAAGAAAACCAAAAGACGCAGCAGAAGTCATCGGAAGATGGAGACGCACAACGGCGTCAACGGCACGCCAGAAAACTCCCCAATCGCTCGATCCCTGTGGTCTCGCTCATGGGGATTTTTAGCGATCAGGACCGATCGCCGCCGAACTCCGAGAACGCGTCGCGGACGCGTTGCGCCTCAGCGGCGTCGTCCACGTTAACCGATACCCTGATCCGGTCGTTAAGCGCTGCGTCCTCACGTTCAGAGGGACTTGGAGAGTCGGAGGCATTGTCCCCTCCGGACGTGTCTTCTCCTGCGCTATTCAACGCGCCGTCTGCCACAATCTCGATGGCCTTTCGGTCCAGGCCGAACTCTTGCACCAACCGCTCGATGCTCATTTCCGCCTCGCGCCGCGTTTCGAACGTCGCTTCAAGAAGTGCCATATTCGCCTCATTGTGATGGGTTCAGGTTGCTGATGGCTAACCCGTCATAGCGATGCACAACGTGTCCGGCTGGCTCATGGGTCCAGCGATTCAACAAGGCGGACTTGGGGGTGTTGTGACACGAAAAAACCCGGTGCGATCTCTCGCGCCGGGGTCGTCAGGACTTGGCAGCTAAAGGAGCCTGACCAGCCTATCAAAGCGAGGCACCGGCCTAAAGTTCCCACGAGCTGGTGGCCGTTCTAGGCTGTGTTGGGCAGGACCTGCTCGATCAGTCTGCGGATCACCTCGGGCCGGGATGGCAGATCCGCGGCCTGGCGCCGAGAGGCGTCCAGGCGCTCGGCCATCGCGGCCGGCATGCGGACCAGAACCTGCACCTCTTTTGCATCAGCCATGGGGGATCCCGATATTTTTTTCGACCGGACGCGCGGGCGCCAAATATCATGATATCGGCGACTCTTGACCCCCGACAACTTGTCCAAATGGAGACCGACGATGCACCACGCCCCCGGCGCTTTTGCCGCTGCCTCTGTCCAGGATGACGAACCGTTTCTGGATCTGGTGGATCGGATGACTCCGGACCGCCTGCGCCAGCTGGCGGCGCTCTGCGCGGCCCGCGGGGGTGGTCTGGAGGGGATGGTGGGGCCGCTGCGCGCCTATGCCGAGGTTCAGGGCCGTTCAACCGCCGGGCGCGGTGCATAAAACCTAATATCGACGACACGAACCAACCCCCGGGCGAGACATCGCCCGGGGGTTGCGTATTTTTAAGTTCAGGATCAGCGGCGGCGGAGAGGGGTCAAGACCTCCTCGAGATTAGCCTCAACTGGTAAAGCGGCTCGACCAACTAAACTTTTGTGGTAATGTGAGCACCATAGAATCAACTTTAAGTTGTTTTTAGGGAGGTGATAATATGACGATTATTGGCGCTGATTTCTTTAGAATTCTGAGTCTTCGAGGGCCAATTTTTAAAGAAAATGGCAGTTTTGATCTAGATTTGTATTTTGGAATTAATGACGTGAAGCGTACTCTTCCGAGGCCTCAAGAATTCCCATGCCTCACCCTTGGTGATAGAGAAAATATTTCTCAGCGCCTGTCTGATGCAGTTTGATATAAAATTAAAAATATGTATTTCGTTTATTATAAATAAATAAACTGCCATTAATAAAATCAATAAATTCGCATTTTTACATTAATAAACTCTTCGGCACTTCGCAGTTCTCTGCCGAGACTATTCTTTCGGCATTTCCTGCAGAAATACGCTTGAATATCCTAATCACATCATCAGCCGGCAAGTTGGCAAAATTATAAATTCCATCCAGACCATATGCAGACATAGCCTCTTCTTTGATGCGTGACATGTGCAGTAGATGCATACTCCACGATTTAAATAATCTAATGTCGAGACGTTCTGATAAGAGAATTTTTAGATTGCGATGCCGGTTATCTAGCGTAATTCGCATAAAGCAATTAGCAATAGCCGTTTGACTGCCTTCGAGTAATTGTACGAAATCCTCGCTGTCCACAATCAGCGATCCGGTGATGTCTTCGCGCCTATTGTTTGCACGAGAGACGTCTAATATTTTCCCGATAGATTCAATTTCTATTCCGCCGTGATATGATGAGTAAATCAATCGATTGAGGATCATGCGGCTTCCATATATTACAGGTCATTATCTATTAAGCAGGCATCTTATTGCTTCTGATTTTTATTGCAAGAGCAATATTCCCATATAAAATAATTAGCAGCATTAGAAATTCACATTCTGGTAGCCACATGGTTTACCAAAGAAGATGTTCTAAATTTTGGAGCAAAAAGGTTCAGCACGAGTCTTATGAGGCGGAAAACCCCGGCACGGTCGATCGCGCCAGGGTTGTGATAGGGCTATGTCCAGATGTGGGCACACCCCTCAGCGGGTTGTCGAGTGGGTTGCGTCTCGGGCGCGCGCCGGTTGTCCTATGAATTCTTCCACTCAGCCTCGATTAGCTGTTCCAGTTCTGCGTGCAGCTCGTCTTGCTGAGCGGTGAACAAGCAGGGTTCTTGTCGCGCCTCTGAGGCACTTGGCGCAGAGGATCTTCCACCCTGTGGGCGAGCGCAATCAGGTAAGGAGGTATGTACGTCATCACCTCGAAACTGGGCACTTCCCTTCATGTTCCCGAAAAAGCCAGCCAAGGGTTGTGGGCAACGACGCCGGGGTTCATCGCAAAGATCGTATGCTACCTGAAACCGACGCAAGCATCCTAGTGCATTAAAGCGCAGTGCCAATTCAAACAAAGTCCTCCCTTTAATGACATCCCAAACCATCTAGTCTAGGTTGCAGAGAAGCTAGACTGGGGAATTTGATCGCCATGGTTGAAGCAAAAACAACCGATAACTGGCCCACTACTCCTGAAAGCGAGATGGCCGCGCGCATACGCGACTTCGACTGGTCGAATACACCTTTGGGTTCATCCGCGGACTGGCCACAAGCTCTTCGAGCTGCTGTGGATTTGATTCTGGACGCTTCCTTTCCTTCCTATGTTTGGTGGGGTCCAGATCTAGTCCAATTTTACAACGATCCCGCCATTGACGTGAACGGCAGCAAACATCCTGGTCTTCTTGGGACATCGGCTCGAACCGCTTGGCCGGATCTGTGGGGTATAGTCGGTGGCATTGCCGAACGGGTCTTCACTACGGGCCGACCCGAACGGGGCGAAGATGTTCCCATGGTTCCTGACCGCGGCGGTCCTAAGCAAACTGCTTGGTTTACATTTTCCTACAGCGCACTGCGAAATGAGACCGGTACGGTTGCTGGCTTGTTCATAACTGGGATCGAGACAACAGAGTTAGTGCGGGCTCAGATGGCGCTTCGCGACAGTGAAGAACGGCACCGGCTTGTGATCGAGAGTTGGGCGCAGGCTGTATGGGAGACGGACGCAAACGGTATGGTTGTCGCCGATAGCCCAAGTTGGCGGGCATATACAGGCCAGTCCCTGCAAGAGTGGCTAGGCTATGGTTGGCTTGATGCGATCCATCCCGACGATCGCGCATATGCTGAACAACAATGGCGGGAGGCCATCGCCGCGCGAGCGCCCGTCAATGCCGATTTTCGACTTCGCGTGCCGGGTAACGGTTGGCGCTGGACAAATGTTCGTGCCGCTCCCCGGTTTGGCTCGGAGGGTCATATTGAGAAATGGGTCGGAATCAACATCGATATCGACAGCCACAAACGCGCTGAAAACGAATTACGCATTAGCGAGGAACGCTTCAGGGAATTCGGCCGCGCATCTTCTGACGGTTTGTGGATACGGGACGCTAAAACGCTAAAGCTTCAATATGCCAGCGACGCCATGGAAGTTATCTATGGCCTTAGTAACGAGGCGATGACGGCCGATCCGATGGCTTGGCCGGCTCTGATCGTACCAGAGGACCGGGACGAAACATTTGGGTATATCGAACGCGTGAAGGCCGGCGAGTCCGTCGTTCATGAATTCCGCATCCAGCGTCCATCTGACCTGCAATTCCGCTGGATCCGCAGTGTCGGGTTTCCCTTGTTCGACGAAAGAGGGGACGTATCTCGATTGGCCGGCATCTCATCAGACATCACCGAACAAAAACAGCTGACCGAGCATCAGGGCATTTTGCTCGCCGAGCTCCAGCATCGCGTACGCAACATCATGGGCTTAATCCGATCAATCGGCAATCGCAGCGCCGTGGGTGCCTCGAGCGTCGAGGACTACCGGCAAGCACTTGAAGGCCGCATGCTCGCCCTGGCGAGGGTTCAAGCGCTGCTGACACGGGAAGCCAATGCAGGGGGATCCCTGCGCGACATCATAGAGGGCGAAGTCCAGGTCCAGGCATATCATCCACACCAGTTCAATCTGATCGGGCCCGACATCATACTCTCACCAAAAGCAGTGGAGGTGCTAACGCTCGCCTTTCATGAACTGGCAACAAACGCTCTTAAATATGGAGCGTTCTCCGTGCCAGAAGGCAGGCTGACGGTGCACTGGTCTCAGTTTGAGAAACGCGGCTCCCCATGGCTAGTTATAGACTGGGTCGAGGAAGGCAGGCCACCACAGCCGCCGCCGACACGTCGAGGCTTTGGCAGCGAACTCATTGAAGCGCGCATCCCTTACGAACTTGGTGGCATGGGCAAGGTCAGCATAGAGTCTGGCGGTGCCCGCTGCCGTATAGAGTTTCCGCTCCAGGATGCCGAAAGCATTCTCGAGACCGACGCGCCAATGCCGCTTACAACTTTCGGAGGAACCATTGACATGACTGGAGCACCCAACCTGACCGGCAGGATCATCCTCGTCGTGGAGGACGATTACTATCTAGCTGCCGATACTGTCGCTGCCCTGCGTGGGGCCGGTGCGACTGTGTTGGGGCCATGCCCGAGCCAGGAGACGACGCACGACCTGCTTAAAACCGAACTCCCTACACACGCCATACTTGATCTCAATCTCGGCGGCGGCGGGCCCAAGTTCGATATAGCGCAATTGCTTAAGGCCAGGAACGTGCCTTTCATATTCATCACCGGTTATGACCCTGATGTTATTCCGCCCGAACTGGCGGACGTTCCGCGCCTGCAAAAGCCAACACCATTCCGAACGATCGTGGAAGCAATAAGTCAGCTTTGAAGCGAATATCGCCCCGAGCAGCCACTTGTCTTCCTACCTAGGCGGCTCATTGATAGTCTTCTGCGTCACCGCTCTCATCGCCCGATGCCTTGTCCATAAACGCCGTGTCGTCTGATCTATTCAAGACGACCCCCATTTTCCTCACCCGCTCCTGAAGCGCCTTGACGCTCTGCGCGAGGGTCTGGTTAGCTTGATCCTCGACTGGCTTTTGCTGGTCAGGGTCTTGGTCTGGCATGGGCGCTCTCCTTTGGTGGGGAGTGTATCGTGGCAGGAAATGCAAACGTAATTTTTTACACTCCCCACGCCCCTCCGATCCCCGGCCCACAGCGCCCCCACAAGGCTGGCAAGGGCCGGGGATCGAGCCGCCGCAGGCGGCTTCTCCTGCTCTGGACGCGACGGCTGATCCATTTGAGGAAAATGTGCCCTTCCCCCGGCAGGGGCAAACGGATAATTTGGACGTAGGACAAATTGTCTAGTGAGTGCACATTTTACTTAAATGGGGGGCGCGACGATGGCAAATGCCGTGGATGCCGTGATGGGCAGGTTTGAGGCCGACAAGCGGCGCAACGGAGGCTCGTTGCCCAGGCCCCCTGTCGGGTCACGCCGCTTCGCGATCCTCCGGGTCGCCAAGATCAGCGGCAAGGGCAAGATGGCCGCCGCCGCCCAGCACAACCTGCGTGAACGCGACACCCCGAACGCCCGGCCAGAGGACCGCAGCCGCAACGTCCACCTGGCCGGCGCCAGGACGGCAGACGAGCTGATGAGGCTCTGGGAAGACCGCGCCCCAGAGAAGATCCGCAAGAACGCCGTCCACGCCCTCGAATACGTGGTCACAGCCTCCCCCGAGAAGATGGCCGAGATGGGCCAGACCAGGAGCGAGGACTACCTGCGCGATGCCCTGACCTGGCTGCAGGACAAGCACGGGGCCGAGAACATCCTCTCCGCCGTGATCCACAACGATGAGATCACCCCGCACCTGCAGGTCATGGTGATCCCCCTGGACGACCGCGGCAAGCTGAACGCCCGTGCCCTGGTCGGCGGCAAGCCGCAGCTCTCCGCCATGCAGACTGATTTCGCCGAACGGGTTGGGGTCAAATACGAGCTGGAGCGCGGCATCGAGCGGTCCGGCAGGCGTCATGAGGCCATCAGGAGCTACTACGGACGAGCCACAGCCAATGAGACATTGACCCTGAGGCTTCCAGAGCGCGCCAGAGGCGGGTTTCTGGGGCGTGGCGCGGAAACGGATGCCGAATACCGGGACAGGCTCTCAGAGGTCGCCTCAGAGGCTGTGAGGGCCGTTGCAGGCCGTCTGGCAGGGGACAGGAATGCCATCGCTCAGGAACTGGCCGAAGCGAAGTTGCGTGCAGCCAACAGCGAAGCCAAGGCCCACAGGCTTGGACGAGACCTCAATGTTCTCGAAGTTGCCTGCAATGTTGCCAGATACGACGGGTCTGATCGGGAAAAGGTCCTGGATCGGTTTCAGGCCGAGTACCTTGGACTGGCGGCCGAACTTTCGGAGGGGGTCCGTGACATCGTCGATGACATTCTCAACGAGAACGACCGACCAGGCTTCGAGGACATTCAGACGGAGCGTGAAGCTGCGGAACGCCATGCCCGCGAACAGGTCCAGGAACGCGATAGAGCAGCAGAACAAGAGCGCCAAGCACGCGAGAAAGCCGAACGTCAGCAAGACGAGCGCGATCGTGAGCGCGACGGTGGCTGGGAGAGGTGAGTAACCACCCCGGAGACATGCCAGGGCGGAGGACTGAACCAAGACCTATTTCACAAGCAAATCTTGCCCGTGTTGCAGCACGCAGGACGGCGGTTTTTAGGCCCTTTGTGGATAACCCTTTCCCCTTCTTGCCTGATCATCCCCATTCCCGCGTCGCTCTCACGGCAGCTGTACTGCGCCCCACAACCGTAATCCCAAGCTGAAAGCCTGCTGACAGGTAAAAACCGGGCCAGTCCGCGCCGGTCGGCGCTTGCTCCCTGACGGGCTGCTTCGCCCGACACGGCCCGCCCCGGTTGCTACCTGTAGATCATAAGAAGGCGAAAAATAAGCTCACGTTTTCGCTCAATTTTTTAGGTAGACCTGCATCATCTAGATGATGCACCCCTGCATCATCCGGAAGAGGCAGGGTGCATCATCAGCTTTCAGAATTTGAAAATCAATGGACGTGCATATATGGAACGTGTAGTTCCATAATTGGAAAGCTCGTGAACAGGGCTGCATCAAATGGGGCAGGGAAAGAAATGACTAGACAGCTACCAGTGCGAAAGCTGCGCGGGACATGGGTTCAGACCGAACGGGCAGCTCATGAGGAATGGGCGCAGCTCATTATCCGTGCACCGAAAGCAGCCGCCGTCATGCACATCCTCACGGCTCGCATGGGCGAAAATAACGCCGTGGTCATCTCACAGCGTGAACTCCAGGACGCCACTGGCGTCTCACGTCCCACGGTGCAGCGTGCTCTGAACACCCTAAGAGACGAAAACTGGATTGAGATTTGGCAGGTGGGCGAAAGCGGGACCGTCAACGCCTACGTCGTCAATGACCGGGTGGCGTGGCATGGGTCGCGTGATGGCATACGGCGCAGCCTCATGTCCGCCACCCTCGTGCTGTCTGAGCGCGAACAGAAGGGCAAAGAGCACCTCATTGGGCAGAACACACCTTTGAAGCATGTTCCGACACAGCTTCCCGGTGAACAGCAGCTTCCCTCCGGTGACGGCCTGCCGCCTGTCTCTCAGCCAGCTCTGCCCGGTATGGACGCGGACTTGCCTGCAACCCGGCGGCTCTATGACCCGGTGACAGGTGAGATGCTGGAAGGACAATGAGCACCATCAAGGGCAAGTGCTGCCCGCTCACCGGCCGGTCAGCCGTGCCCATAAGCTTTGAGGTTTCAACAGCGCTTGCCGGAGCTCGTCAGCCTCACGGGCTAGCCTGTCCTGTTCCTGCCGGGCTCGTTCGAGCTCGTTTCTAAGGCGTTCCGCCTCGTCCCGCCGTTCCTGGTCCCGCCGCTCAGCCTCCTGGCGCTCACGCTCACGCTCAGCCCGCTCACGTTCGACCTCGGTGCGGGGCGCTTCTAGAAGGCGTTGGCGCTCGTCTTCGAAGCGGTCAGCTCTATCCCGTTCCCGCGTCAGTGCCTCCTGAAGCTCAGCCAACCGTACCTCCGTCGCCTCCAGCTTGACCGCGAGAATAGAGGAACGCTCATCGAACCCCGTTTCAAAACTACCTGTAGAACGGATGTTCTGAGGCCGTTCTGGAACCTCGTTCAAGCTCGGCCACTCTTTTGGCGGGAACACTCTTTCGAACTCGCTGCGCTCAATTTCGTATTGTTCACCTGGTGAAGGCTGTGAGGCCGACAATGCGCCTTTCTGTATAGCCCGATGGATCTTGGATTTGTTGTGGCCGGACAGGTCAGCAGCCCGGCTGAGCGTAAGTTTAGTTTCCATCGTTCCACCGTTCATGAACCCCGTTTGGACGATAGCGCGGCGCTCGTTCCTTGCCTAGATAGAACTCATGAAACGAAAGCTGGAACCGTTTTATGGAACTGATGTAACGATCTGAACCGAAGAGGAAACTCCTCCTCTTGAACCAGCTTTTCCATATCTGGCGTTATGCGGCAGGGAGTGAAGGGGAAGGGGATCGGCCAGGGGTTTGCGGGTTCTGAATGGATCAGTGCGGCACCACCAAAGGAACCGGCTGGAACTGCAGTGTTGAAAGCTGAGAATGCGGCACTGCGGGCAGCGCTCAACCGTGAGCGCGAAATCGCGAATGATCTGATGGCGGATCGAGACGCATGGAAGCAGCAGGCCACAGCACTTCTTGCGGCGGCCCCGAAGCGCCGGGGGTGGTGGCCGTGGCACTGATCTA
>NZ_CP040758.1 GCF_004683865.2 Paracoccus liaowanqingii
GACTCAACCAGAAGTACGCACTAAACCGATTAGTACGCGCATTATACGCGCTCAAGTTGTCCAAATCCCGCTTTGCAGTGCTGGCGTTGGCTGGTCCTGCATCTCCCCATACAGGAATCACGCAATGAAAAATCGTCTCGTTCGTCTTGTCAGGAATGAATCCGGCGCCACTGCTATCGAATACGGTTTGATCGCGGGCCTCGTTGCGGTCGTCCTCGTCACTGCCCTGGCGCTTATGGGAGATTCACTGAACGATACGTTCACTGCAATTACCGGCTCAATGCCGACAACCATGCCGTAATAGTGTGTCACCCAAGTGTGTTGGCAGCTGCGAACTCGTCAATCACTTCCAAGGTTAGCCGGACAAATTTAAGTAGATGAATTCCATGGTTATATGGGCCCTCTTCTTTCCTGCCACCATGGCTTACGCTGGCATCAGTGACCTCAGGACGATGCGGATCCCCAACCGTGTCGTCCTGATCCTGCTGGTCGGGTATCTGGCCGCGATCCCTCTTGTCGGCCTGACCCTTCCTGCGGTTCTCTTGTCCGCCGCCACCGCGACCGTCGTCCTCGCCTTTGGCTTTCTGGCCTTTTCACACGGCTGGATGGGCGGAGGCGACGTGAAGCTGCTGGCGGTCGCGGCGCTGTGGCTGGGGGCGGGGAATGTCGCCGCCTTCATCATCTGCACCTCTCTGTTCGGGGCGGTGCTGACCATCCTGATGCTGATCTTTCGGGCCCTGTGGCTGCCTGCTGCCTGGCAGGGGCGAGACTGGATCTTGCGGCTTCACCGGCGCGACGGCGGCATTCCCTATGGGGTGGCGATCGCCGCGGCCGGTGTCCTCGTCTATCTGAGACTGCCATGGGTCGCCGCCCCGTTCTGAACGAGCGGCTGGCAAACCGCGCGGCGGACCGATGCGCGGGCGGGCGGAAAGGGAACCACGATGCTTCGGACGGCAATCTTCACGATGGCGCTGATCAGCGGCGGGTCGGCCGCCTGGCTGTCAAGCAGCCCTGATCCTGTCATCATCGACCCTGCCATCGCGGCCGCCGCGCCCCGAGAGCATGTCCTTGTGGCGGCGGTTGACCTCGCGCCCGGCATCCGCATCGATTCTGCCGCATTGCGCTGGCAGCCCTGGCCAATTGATGCTCTGAACGAGAATTACGTGACCCGTGGGGCAAGGCCCGACGGTGCCGAGGCTTTTGCGGGAATGGCAGTCCGCAGCCCCGTTCTGGCCGGCGAGCCCGTCCACGCGGGCAAGCTGGCCCCAAGCGACGCGGGGATGTTGTCCGTGATGCTGGCGCAGGGAAGCCGGGCTGTCGCGGTCAGGATTAGTGCCGACACCACGGCAGGGGGGTTCATTCTTCCGAACGATCGGGTAGATGTGCTGCATACCCGCGTGCGACAGGGCACGGATGGGCAGCCCGAGGCAAGCAGCCGCGCGATCATTCGCAAGGTCAGGGTTCTGGCGATCGACCAGATGATCGATGCGGTTACCGGCTCGGCCGTGGGCAAGACGGCCACGCTGGAACTGACCCCCGACGAGGCCGAGATGGTCGTGGCCGCCGAGGCCGCCGGGGCCATCACGCTGATCCTGCGATCGGTCAGCGATGCCGACGAGCCGGATCGCGCGTCGATTGTGGTCGAAGAGCAGCTTGTTCAGGCGCCAGAGGTCAGGACGATCCGCGTCTTTCGAGGCATTCAGCCGGAACTGGTCGAGTTGAACTGATGATGAACGTGACGGCGGGCCTTCAAACTGTCCGTCCTGCAGATCATTGCCCCGGCGAACCTGATGCCGCCGACGTCGATCTGGCACCCTGCATCGCTTCAGGGAAACAGGCCGTTCCTGACGTGCCCCCGCAGCCTTTGGGGCGGGTTCCCTATATCACCCTCCAGGCGTTCTCCGAGACGCCGGGTTTCGTCGCCTCTGTCGATCAGGCGGCCAGGGATCGGCGGCTGTCGCGTGCCGATGTCACGGTCACTTCCGGGGGGCTGCGGGGCGCCGTGGAATGCTTCGCCCAAGCCACCACACCAGACCTTCTCTTGATCGAAACGGGCGTGCACGGCGAGGCGCTTTTCCAGCAGCTCGACGCCTTAGCCGAGGTCTGCGATGCCAACAGCAAGGTTGTTCTGGTCGGAGGCGTCAACGACGTTTCCCTTTATCGACAGCTGCTGGAACGCGGGATTGCCGATTACCTTGTCGCGCCTGCGGGCGCCCTGTCCCTGATCGACGTCGTCCTGCGGCTGTTTCCGCAGGACGAGACCGCGCGCCTGGGAAAGGTCTTGGCGTTTGTCGGGACAAAGGGTGGCGCGGGGTCTTCGACCGTCGCACAGAACACCGCCTGGTCGCTGGCAAAGTCCGGCACCAAGGTGCTTCTTGCAGATCTTGATGTTCAGTTCGGCACTGCTGCCCTATCCTATAATATTGATGCGCCGGTGGGGTTCGCCGAACAATTGGCCGGGGCAGAGCGTCTGGATGATGCCTTGTTCGAGCGGCTTCTTCACAAGCATAGCCCCAACCTGAGCGTACTTGCCGGAGCCACGGCGTCACGGGACGTCGTTCCGCCGTCGCTGGAAGTTCTGGACCGGATAGTTGATCGCGCGCGCGCGACCTTCCCGTTCGTGATACTCGATCTGCCCCATGAGTGGACGCCGTGGGTACGCCAGGCCCTGATGTCGGCCGACGAGGTGATCGTCACGGCCGAACCCGATCTTGCAAACCTCCGGAACGCACGCAGGGTGTTCGACCTGCTCAAGGCCACCCGGCTGAATGACGCCGATCCGCTGCTTGTCCTGAACCGGGTGGGCGTTCCGAGACGGGACGAAATCAAGGCGGAGGAGTTCGCCGCGACGCTGGAGACGCAGCTTCGGGCGAAACTGGCCTTCGCGCCCAAGGCATTCGGCAAGGCGGCCAGTTCAGGGCGGATGATTGCGGAAATCTCGACGGCAGCGGGACAGCCGTTCATGCAATTGGCGCAGCTTTTAAGCGGGAAAGCCCCGCCACGACAAACCCGCCGGTTCCTGGGATGGAGACGGGCGGACGAACAGGTTTGACGCATAAGGCAGGGTATCGTGGGTCCTGCCAGCCTGTCGCGGCGCCGCAATTCGGGGTCCGCCGCAATTGAGACCGGGTGCTGAACCCGCTGGTAGAAACAAGGAAGGATGACTGAATGTTCGGCAAGAGAGATGGCCTAAAGGCCCGGCAGCAGGTGGTTGTCGCGCCTGTGCCGCCGGTCGGGCTTCTGGCTGTCATTGCTCAGCACGTCGAACCGGGGATGTCTGAAGAGAAACAGAAACCGGCGAAAGAGAGACCGGCCGCCTATTATAGCCTCAAAAAAGAGATATTCGGGGCCCTTCTGGAAGCGATCGACGTTACGCAACTGTCTTTGATGGAGGTCCAGGAGGCACGTCAGGAAATCAGAAGC
Organism: Paracoccus liaowanqingii; assembly: GCF_004683865.2. NCBI lineage: Bacteria > Pseudomonadati > Pseudomonadota > Alphaproteobacteria > Rhodobacterales > Paracoccaceae > Paracoccus > Paracoccus liaowanqingii. Next base: position 3,424 of record NZ_CP040758.1, read on the forward strand.
ATTGCCAGTGATATCCTTGGTGCCAAGAAGGCGGTGATTTCGGCGGCGGCACAGGATGAGATTGTCGAGGATATCTGCAACGACGTTCTCGGATATGGCCCCCTGGAGCCGCTTCTTGCGAGGGACGATATCGCGGATATCATGGTGAATGGCAGCGATCCGATCTATATCGAAGTCGGCGGCAAGATGATCCAGACGGATATCAGGTTCCGGGACAATACTCACCTTCTCAATGTCTGTCAGCGGATCGTCAGCCAGGTCGGACGGCGCGTGGATGAATCAAGCCCGATGTGCGACGCACGGCTGCCCGATGGCAGCCGTGTCAATGTGATCGTGCCGCCCTTGGCCCTCAATGGGCCGACATTGACGATCCGCAGATTCAAGAAGGACAAGCTGCGGCTGGATCAGCTTGTGCAGTTCGGCGCGATTACGCCCGAAGGGGCGGAACTGCTGAAAATCATCGGCCGGGTGCGGTGCAACGTGTTGATCTCGGGTGGAACGGGATCGGGCAAGACGACGCTTCTCAATTGCCTGACCGGGTATGTCGACCCCGAGGAGCGGATCATCACCTGCGAGGACTCCGCCGAACTTCAACTTCAGCAACCCCATGTCGTCCGCCTTGAAACTCGGCCTCCCAACATCGAGGGTATCGGCGAGATCACGATGCGGCAGTTGGTCAAGAACTGTCTGCGGATGCGGCCAGAACGTATCATCGTGGGCGAGGTCCGTGGGCCAGAGGCCTTCGACCTTCTTCAAGCGATGAACACGGGCCATGACGGATCGATGGGCACGCTGCATGCCAACACGCCGCGCGAGGCCCTCTCGCGGCTGGAATCGATGATCACGATGGGGGGATTCACGCTTCCCTCCAAGACTATCCGAGAGATGGCGGTGTCCTCGATCGACATCATCATTCAAGCGGCACGTCTGCGCGACGGCTCTCGCCGGATAACGCATATCACGGAAGTCATTGGCCTCGAGGGCGAGGTTCCTATTTTGCAGGACCTCTTCGTGTACGAAATAAGCGGCGAGGATCGCAAGGGCAACATTATCGGCCGCCACCGGTCGACCGGGATCATTCGTCCCGCCCTTTGGGACAGGGCCCGGTATTATGGCGAGGAAAAACGTCTGACTGCCGCCCTGGAGGCGGCGCAGGATATTTGATCGACCCAAGGCATGGAACTACAATGCTCTCATCAGGTCTGCTCATTCTAATATTCATGCTGACAGCCCTGAGCGTGGGCAGCGCCCTCTATGCGATCTTCAAGCCGCGCTTCACGTCTCAGGCTCTTGCGAAAAGGCGGCTCCGACTTGCAGCAGGTGCACCCTTGGGAATGTCCAAAATTTCGGGCGGTGGTACCAAGTTCCGCAAGCGGTCAATCGAAGAGACTCTGAAGGATATCGAAGATAAGCAGAAGGAAAAGGCACGGAACAAATCCAGCCCCGCCTTGACAGAGCGTCTGCGGCAAAGCGGTCTTGGCTGGACCAGAACAACGTATCTGACCATGTGCGCGGCAGCGGGGGTGATGGGCTATGTCCTGACCGCGTTCGCCATCGGCTTCGGTGTCGTTCCTGCTGCGGGCCTCAGCCTGGCATCTGCGCTTCTGGTCCCGCATCTATATGTCGGCATCAAGAGGAACCGCCGGTTTGCTGCATTCGGAGATGAGTTGCCGAATGCGGTCGATGTGATTGTGCGGGGCGTCAGATCAGGCCTGCCGCTTGGGGACTGCCTGAGGATAATCGCGGCCGAAGGCCAAGAGCCAGTCCGAGGCGAGTTCCGGGTCATCGTCGACGATCAAACGCTGGGCGTGCCCGTGCAGGATGCGATGCTGCGCCTTGCCGAGCGCGTGCCATTGCCCGAGACGAATTTCCTGGCCACCGTGGTCACCGTCCAGAACAGGGCTGGCGGCAACTTGACAGAAGCCCTGGCGAATTTGTCCAACGTCCTGCGCGAGCGCAAGAAGATGCGCGGCAAGATCAAAGCCATGAGCGCCGAGGCAAAGGCCTCTGCCGGTATTATCGGCGCGCTGCCGCCCGTCGTCGCGGGAATCCTCTATCTGACGAGCTCCCAATATATCTCGCTTCTTTTCACTACCGATCTGGGGCAGTTGGTTCTTGCCGGCTGCGCAATCTGGATGTCGATCGGAATTCTGGTTATGCGCGCCATGATCAATTTTGATTTTTGAAGGGGAAGTGGTGTCTGACGCCCTACCAACAGATCGGGACGGCCTTGCGACGATCCTGACCGGCTTTGCCGTATTCCTTGCGATGATCGCTGTCGCATGGCCCTATCTGTCACCCGATGTGCTTCGCGCGCGCACGCGCCAATTGTCTGATTCCTGGCAATCGAGCAGCATGACCGGACTGATCCTGCCGCGTGAGCAACCAACGCGTTCGCTTCTCGCCAGCGAACCCAAGAGAATATATGCCATCATCGTGAGGCGACTTAATCTTGCGCGCCATCTCAAAGACGGCGCCACGGTGCAATTGTTGCAAAAGGCCGGTTTTCGCGGGCGCGCCCCAGTGGTTACATTTCTGGCCATGCGGGTCCTGATGCCGCTGACCATGCTGGGGGTCAGCGCGTTCTATATTTTCGCGGTCATCAAACCAGAAATCCATATTCTTTTCAAAGGCGGACTCTCTTTGATGTCTGCATGGTTTGGGTATTACCTTCCGGCTGTCTATGTCAGGAACCGGATCACCAAACGGCAGAAATCGGTCATACGGGCATGGCCGAACGCACTTGATCTTCTCATGATCTGCGTCGAATCAGGAATGAGCATCGAACATGCATTCCGCAAGGTCGCGGACGAGATCAGCGGACAATCCAGGGAACTTGCCGAAGAGCTTGCGCTGACCACTGCAGAGCTTTCTTTCCTGCCCGACCGGCGGACTGCTTACGAAAACCTAGGGCGCAGGACAGATATGGAAGGGGTAAAGTCGGTTGTGAGTGGGCTGATGCAGTCCGAGCAGCATGGCACATCTCTTGGAACTGTCCTTCGTGTGCTGGCTCAGGAGAACCGGAACACGCGAATGAGCTTGGCGGAAAAGAAAGCGGCTGCGCTTTCGCCCAAACTGACGGTGCCCATGATCCTGTTCTTTCTTCCGGTTCTGTTCGCCGTCATCATCACACCGGCTGTCATTCAAATCATGGACCAATGATTGCGTTGCGTTTCTTAAAACAGACATGTGCGGTAGGGCTTTAGATAGGCGCTGTTGGGCAAAATTGAAAATGGTCGCAGTGCCCCTCTCACGAAATTGCAGCAATACAACTCATGACAAAATGTCACTTTTGTCATGAGTTACCGGACTGCCGGCCAACCGAACAGTTGCGGTGGCGAAATCCCCAAATGGCGGACCAGCGCTGAAACGTTCACGCCCGGCTCCAACGCCGCCGCGACGGCCCACTCCTTGAACTCATTTGACCAACGGCGCCGCTAACTGGCGCAGGCGGTCCGGGGTCAGCCGACAGTTTCTTCCAAACCCAACCTGTAAATTGCGGAAATCAAGAATTCAAACCTCAATTTTTTTTTTCTTTTTAAGCAATTCAAAGAGATTATTTTCTACTTTCTCGATGGTTTCCTTCAACTCACATATGTGGGCCTTGTAGAATTTATTCGGAGTAGCAACTCCTGCTATCCAAGAAACGCTTATTGCACCAAAAGCTTTTTCCTTATGCATGATCGGCATAGCTATCGAGTTATACATGTAGTCTTTATAGCGGCCTTCAGGGAGTCCATAAAGAGGTTCTGCATATCCTCTTGCCCTTGTTCTTTTGATGACTGCTAGTAAATGCAGTTTGTAATCATCATGATCCAAAATCTCGCTTTCCAAATCTTGTAAGATTTGAGACCGATGCTCATCGGTTGTAAAGGAAAGTATGGCAGTCCCAATGGCAGATGGTATCACGGACACTGTCTGTGTTGTGGGGCTGCGGGACAATAAAGGTGAAGCGAGTCGGGACGTTTCGACAATTTGGATATTTAAATTTTCATAAACACCCACATCAGCCGGCCAGGGAATACGTCTGCAAAGCTCCATGATTGGAGCGGCGGAAACTTCAGATACAGCAAAAGCTAAATTGGACCAAGACTCCGTACTTTTAATAGTGGTCGCGCGCCAAAGATGTTTGCCAACCCCACGTCTGACATGCCCAGCAGTGCGCAAGGTCTCAAGAATTCTCATTACTGTCGCTAATGGTAAAGACGTATATTCACCGAGCTCGGTTAAATTCAAAGGTCCATGTTCCAGCAGGGTATCTAGAACTATTAGTCCGCGCCGGAGTCCTTCAATTTCTACAACCATCATAGCCCCTTTGATACATAATACTTATATTTATGTAATTAAACATCAAATTACCTGCAGGCAAATGGCTGAATTTTACTCAGCAACTCGCATATCTCTTTTTTTATTCCTTACACTTATAATATTATATTTGGTTACTCCGTTCAGGAAATTATTCAGCCTAATAAGAAATGCCGACGAGATTTATTCGGTCTGGTCACCGTGTCTGGTCATGGGCCTTCAGAGTTCGGTCAGATCAAGGACCCGAGCGTTTTGACGGCGAAGCTTCCGGATGCAGAGAAGGCCGCTTTAGACCATCTAAGACTTTTGGGTCACATCTCTAGACCCCACGGCCCTTTTCCTCTCAGCGGTTCTATGGCGGCCTTTGAGGAGAAACCTCGCCCCTCCCATGACTAGCAGGTTCGGTCCGGCGATAGTCTATGTGATCATCCAGGATAGGATAGTGAACTAGGTTGGACGCTTCCGGCCTCGCCGGCAACCGACATCGCGCCGGCGGACAATGGCCTTGCGAGCCGGTTGGCTGGCCAGCGCATCGCTATATATTCGTTAACTGAATCATCGAGCCGGCAAGCCAAAGCAGCGCTAGAGCAGATCACTCCGGCCGTTATGGTCACTACAAATGCCGATCACGGCGGCACTACGCGATTGCGCGCACTCACGGAGAATAGCGATTTATTCGTGATTACATGGATGTCGGCAAAACATGCTGCCTCCGATTTCATCCGTGGACATCGTGGTGAGCGGCCCCTGATCTACTTACGCGGCAAGGGCTGCTCGAGCATGCTCCATGCAATTGAGGAGTTCTTGTATACCACCTAACAAACCGCTGAAAAAGATACCTGCTTGGAACCGCTTCCCGTTGCAGAAGCAGTAGAGTAACCGTGGTCGTTGGCGAGCAGTCCTGCCGGCGGCTGTCCGGGTTACGCTGCAAGCAGTTTCGGCAGCCTCGACCGATTGTAGGCTACCATCGCCAAGTTGAAGCAGGCATGCACGCGTTCGATGCCGCGATACATGTTCTGCGCCACGCTGCCGACGGTCTTGGCCCAGCCAAAGGGTTCCTCGATCTTCTCCCGGCACCGCTGTGACTTGGCCCAGCCCTGATACCGTGTGGTCCATATGGAGTGCCCCCATCAGGGGGTCAAACTTTAATGTAACGCATGGTCGGTCTTTGGTCTATCGGGACCATGCTCTCGTGTGTTGGCGGCCGGTATCCCAAAGCGCTGCGAGGCTTGACAGTGTTCTAGGGCCCGTGGACATTTACCTTGACGCAATCAGAGCGGCGGCGAGGTTCCAATTGGCAGCGTAGCTGCAATCGGTTTTGTCATAGCGAGTTGCTATGCCACGGAATTCCTTGATCTTTGCGAAGTAGTTTTCAACCAGATGGCGCCACCTGTAAGCTTCCGCGTCGTAATCACGCTGTTGCTTTCGATTTGATTTCGGTGGGATCACGGCGCTTGCTCCACGTGCATCCAGTTCTTCCAGGAGCCAGTTCGCGTCAAACGCTTTGTCCGCCAGAAGAGCTCCGAAGGGGACGTTACGGATCAGCGGCGCGACGCCTTTTATGTCATGTGCCTGCCCGGGCAATAGCAGGAAGCGGACCAGATTGCCTAGCGCATCCACAAGCGCGACGATTTTAGTCGTCAGGCCGCCGCGCGAGCGTCCGATGGCCTGAGCCTGAGTCCCCCTTTATGGATGGCCCGCCCCTCCCGCCGATCTCCGTGTAGGATGTCGGTGTTCAATGGAGGAAGGAGCGGACCATGAGCATTGTGATCGTTGGCATCGACCTAGGCAAGAACAGCTGCAGCATCGTCGGTCTCGACAGCCTGGGGACAGTGGTGGTGCGACGGCGATTGCGTCGTGACGGCGTCATCGCCTTCGCGTCGAAGCTGCCGGCCTGCATCATGGCCATGGAGGCGTGTTGCGGCGCTCATCACATGGGACGGTCGCTGGCAGCACTGGGGCATGAGGTCCGGCTGATGTCGCCGGAATATGTCCGGCCTTACGTCAAGGCGCAGAAGAATGATGATCGCGACGCTGAGGCCATTGCCGAAGCGGCAACCCGACCCACCATGCGCTTTGTCGAACTCAAGAGCGAGGAGCAACTCGACGTCCAGACGTTGCATCGGGTGCGGGATCGACTGGTCGGAGAACGCACGTCGCTGACCAACCAGATCAGGAGCCTTCTGCTGGAACGGGGACATGTCGTAGCACAGGGCCATGCCCGGTTGCGCCACCTGCTCGCTGACATGCTCGACCCCGGCACGGGCAGCCTCAGTCCCCGCATGGCTTTCCTGCTCGGCGACATGCGCACGCGGTGGGACGAGCTTGACCGCCGCATTGCCGCTTTTGACGCCGAGTTCGCGGCCATGGCTCGGACCGATGAGCGAGCACGGCGGCTGACAAGCATTCCGGGCATCGGTGCGCTGAATGCCACCGCATTGGTCGCCGCTGTCGGCAACGCCGCGACATTCACGAAAGGACGCAATCTGGCCGCCTGGCTGGGTCTGGTGCCCAGGCAGGCGACAACAGGAGGCAAACCGAAACTGCTCGGGATCACGAAGCGCGGCAGTCGATACCTGCGCAAGATGCTGATCCAAGGCGCGCGATCTGCCATGCCAACACTGGCAAAAGCGAATTCTGCCGTAGGCGCCTGGCTGCGTGCACTGCTTGTGCGCACCCATCCCAACGTCGCTGTTGTCGCCCTTGCTGCGAAGATGGCCCGCACTGTCTGGGCGCTTCTGCGGCACGGGCGAAACTATGAAGCCGTGCCGCAGGCGGCCGGTTGAGGAACACGCGCCCGTCTTGAACACAGCCGGGCGCAACGAGCTGCGAGTGGTGAAAGGAAGATGGCCTGACAGTTGATCGGCGTTGCAAAAACCTCCGGCGCAAAATGGCCCACTGAGGCCGGCCCCTTTATGAGGATTGTGACGCGCGGATCTCCATCTTGGCGGCGGCCTTTGTGCCGACATGCCGGATACGTTTGTGCAGACTGATCATGTCATCAAAAATTTCCGCTTGCAGACGGGGCGGGCCATACGTTTGCGCCAGTTGCCTTCTGGTGAACCTGAACGATGGTGCCGTCGATTAGGGCATATTCAAGGTCGGGGTCACCGCTCATGGCAATGAAAAGACTCTCGAAAACACCTGCCTCCGCCCACCTGCGGAAGCGGCGGAACTGGCTGTTCCAGTTGCCGAAGGCGGGCGGCAAATCGCGCCATGGAGACCCGGTCCGAACGCGCCAGAACACCGCTTCCAGAAACAGACGGTTATCCTTTGCCGTGGCCCCTGCATCGCTGGCTTTTCCCGGCAAATGCGGCTCAAGCCGCCGCCACACACGATCCGTCACCACAAAGCGTTGCTCGTTCATTCAAACCCCCGTTTGGGAGATTTGAATCAGAGATTAAAATCCATGGGAAGTATGATTGTCCACGGGCCCTAGTGACACCGCCAGCGTTCGATCAAGATTTAAGCCTCGCGCAACATGGTAAAGACCTCTCCGTTGAGTTGCTCATCCCGGAAGCGAGCGTTGAAGTTCTCGCAGTAGCCGCTGTCCCACGATGACGGCACCTTTGCACTCATGTCACTTTTGTCACGAGTCAGCGTCCGATGCCCTGCCAAGGCGGGCTAAGACACTTACGCCCCCACCCGCACCGACGCCTTCACTGCCGGGTAGGCGGCTAAGAGAGTTCCCGTGCGTTGGAAATAGTCGACATGGCCCTTCGCCGCTGGACAGGCGGCTGAGAGACCGCCGGCCAAGGCGGCTATTATTCTCAATACCCTCACCGCCGGATAGGCGGCACTTCATAGTCTATCTCGGGTTCTTCGACCCCCAACCCTTATGAGGGCCAATTCGATCATGGGCGTTCGTGCATGGTTCATTCTGGTGCGCCTGGAAACTGAAAATTTTCCAGGGCCGAGTGTGGAGGTCGTGAACTTGCCGCCACAGGTTTCGCCAATAAAAGGGTCCTTCCCTTTCCGTGTTTGAAAAGCCGTACGACCGCAAAGGTCCAGTCCGTCAGAATTGCGCGCGTCCGCAGGATTTGAAACTTCCGGGGGATCGGGACCCACATCCAGATGTACGTCGCGCACAATTGTCCAGAGTGATCAAGCAGCGGCCCGATGTCATCGCCATCGTTCCCACCGGCAACACCATCGTCCGGGTCGTTAGCGTTTTGCTGTTGGAGACCAAAGAGGAATGGGTAGGCGCACAGCGATATTTCAGCGTTAAAACCCTCGCCCGCATCATCGACGATCCCACAGGCAGGCTGCTCGCCGTGGCAGCCTAATACCGGCCTGAAAGGCGGTGCTTCCCAGCCATCCGGTAGGAAGTGTCAACAGCGAAGTTGTAGGGGGCTACGTCGCTTGAAACCTCGGGGGAACTTCCTGGCTCGGCCAATGTGGGCATTATCAAGGAGCCCCTTGAGATCGCCGCACAGCGGCAAGTTCTCCATTCGGGAGGGCGGCCTATAATTTCCCCTCTCAAGCCTCCCAGGGCCCTCTGAAAGGCTGTACGGCGCTACTCGACCCAAATACCCTCTAGCTTTCGGCTCTCATGCCGAACCGGGTTCTGATGCAGCTGCAGATGCGGATGCCCCGATCCTGATGTTCGAGATCCGAGAGCCTCGGGCCTCGGTTCTGGACCGGGTTTTGGCCTACATGGCGGATATGTCCGTCGAGGATCTGGGCCTGGTTCAGCTGCGGTCTATCGAGCTGATGAATCCGGAGCTGCAGCAGGCTGCCTGATCCTCAGTCTACCCACCCACCAGAAATCCTGAGATACCCCCTTCAGCGGGCAGCTGAGGGGCTCTCAGCCCTATTCTAGGAGCAGACCATGCTGCGCAAGATCGAAGAACTGTTCGGGGTCATCGTCCGGGGCCCCAATAACAGCCGCTATCTGCACGATCCGAAAACCGGAAAGTTCACGGATGTGACTCCGCGAACCTGAACCTGAACCTGCATCCGCATCTGCATCAGGTTCAGGCCTCTCCGTGAGGCCTCCTGAGGGGCATCTCTGTCTCAGGCTACCCCGACACCCGAAATCTCGAGATGCCCCTCTGGCGAGCTGACCGCATAGCGCTACGGGGCATCTGCATCCGCAGCTGCATCAGGTTCTGGATCTCGGACCTGAACCGGCATCTGGTTCGAGATCCAGAACCTCGAGATCCCCGGATCTGATGCAGGTTCGAGGATCTGGTTCTGCTGCGCTACATCGAGCTGATGAATCCGAAGCAGATGCAGGCCGCCTGAGAGGCATCTTTGTCTTAGGCTACCCAACCACCCAAAATCTCGAGATGCCCCTCTGGCGAGCCTACAGTGGCGCGCTACGGGGCATCTGCATCCGCATCTGCATCAGGTTCGAGATCCAGATACTCGAGATCCGCGAACCTGCATCAGGTTCTGGTTCGGGTTCTGGGCGCTCAGACGCCTCCTAGGGGGCATCTCTGTCTTAGGGTACCCAACCACCCAAAAACTCAAGAAGCCCCTCTGGCGGTCAGCTGAGGGGCTCTCAGCCCTATTCTAGGATCTGCATCCGCAGCTGCATCTGGTTCGAGATCCAGATACTCGATGCTCGATGCCGGACCGGGGTTTTGAATTTGGACCTGATGCAGGTGCTGAAATCCGAGATCCTCGCATCTGCTTCAGGTTCGAGATCCGAGATCCAAGATGCGGGGTTCTGATGCTGGTTCTGGACCGGGTTCTGGTTCGGGCTGCGTTTTCCCAGGGGGAACGCATCCGCGTCGAGGGAACCCAACTTCGCGAACTTCTACTACTCTTCTTTCTTTCTTTCTTTCTTTCTTAAAGAAGGGTTGGAAAAGAAGAATAGTTTTATAGTAAAGAGTTTTTTAAGTTCTGGAAGTTAAGTTTAATAAGAAAAAGAATGAGGGGACATTGTCCACCCCCGTTTTTTCAAGCCCCTGCGAACCCGCACCCGACACTGCACCAGTTCGCGAACTTCCAAACCCCCTATCAACCCTTTGATTCGTGGTCAAAATTTAGGACTTCACGAAGTGAGAGCCCCATGCTGCTCGACGAAGACTTCGATTTCTACGACTTCTACGACATTGCTCAAATCATCCGCTGGAGGATCAAATAACCCAAATCGACCGCATCAAGACCCTGGACGACCTCGCCTAAACCCGCCTTGGAGGCTAGCGGCCCAATTTGAATTTTGGTTTTTGGTTCGCTTGCGGCGAACGGCGCCCTGCCCCACTGCCAATGTCAAAGAGCTTTGGTTGTATTGGAGGCCGCTCCAATGCAGCCAAGATAATCTACCTGGCACCTTTGCGCCAGTCCCACGGCATGACGAAGTCACCGCTCCAGAGACCGCGTCGCGCCACACGCGCCACGATCTCGCCCGGCGCGTAGAGATCACCGCAATACTGCCGGTAGGCAACGGCCCATCCGTTCCGGACCATCCAGGCGTTTAGATTCCCGGAGCCAGCATGACAGATGCCAACGACGCGGTCATAGCGATCGATATCTTGTTCCTCGCAGATGACGTCCAGGCTACCGATCTCGGCTTCCAGAGCCCTTGTGGCGTCGGTGCCGCAGGCCCATGCGCCCCGACAACGCCATCGAGACATGGGTCACTAATGTGGATCCGCAGACAAACGTGTGGATATGGAGCGGCCTACTCATTCTGAGCGCTCATGAAAACATCAGCAGAACTCCCCGTCGCCGCCCGCAAGCAAAATCCCAGTGGGGCGGGGACGGCGCATACTCCTCGCCGATAACGGTTACCGCCTTAAGTTCGATTCTCTGGACACCATTCGTGTCATGGAAGGGGTTGCGGGCGGGAACGTGACAAAGGCCATCCTTGCCAGTTGGTTTCGCGCCCGGTTGTTATGAATTGAATCGTCTGGATGTTGCCTTTGACACATAGGACGCAGATTGCGCCGAAAACAGCAAATTTCTGCGATCCGGAAGGTTGCATGTCACTTATGACAAAAGGCATATTTTGTCATAAGTTGGGGTGAAGCGGAAAAGCGCAAAATAATTTCAACAGATCAACGGGTTATGTTTTAATATTTTTGTTCTAATGGTCTGGTAAAAGCCCTGACATTGCTGGTTCCATCCTAATAGATTTTCACGAGGAGAAGGGATTCGTTGCCGCTAAACAGGCTACCTAATAGTTCTTTGGCATGTGGCTGTAACCCCGCCGCCATTTACCAAAAATATATTACTCAACCAAACTGACCAGTACGCTTGTCTCGATCTTTCGGACGTTGTTTATCTGGCAGTCTGATCTCAATTTCGAATTTCCCGTGAACTCGACTGTGTAGCTAATAATGTGTGTGCAGCCATTCGGAGTTGTTGAATTGCCCGTGAACCGGAGGGCAGACGTTGGAACGTAGATCGCTCCTTGTGTGATCGAACCAGAGTTTCCGAGTATTTGATGAGTGGCATTAATTATCATAATAAAATTTTAGCTTGCGGGTGAACTTAAGTATCTTAATTTTCTGCTTCTAATTTGTTGCTTACGTAATCACTATGCGTTTCACGAAGATATCAATAAAATAAAATTACGATCAATAAAGTTCTGTAAAAATTTCGAGCGCGGGCAGGTTAAAGCGCATAATATTGGGGGGCTATTAATGACACCCCTTAAGGCATTAATGGTCCAATAAAATCTACCTGGTAAAATACATAACCGTTATGCACATTCATGCATGCAGTGCCTGTATTCATGCGTAAATTTTTAAGGAAATTTCGACAGGCCTGTTCATTCATAAGATGAGTCGAGTGAAATCCTTGTTGGATATTAAATGGCGTCCACGCAGCCTGGCCGCGCGTGATCGTCTGTGGACGCGGCTCTTCTCGAGAATAGAGCCGGTCTGTAAAATACGATTCGTTCACAATGTCCAACTCATTCTCAAAGCTACCGGCCGCGGGGGCGGCGACCGCCTCGGTAACAGTAAGTATCATGACAAATAATGTCATGGGGATGACGCAGGTCATCGGAATACTCCTCACAAGCAGTCATTCGTTTACGCTAACAGGCGTAGGTTGAGCAATCGCTATGACTCCGTGATGCAAACCGGATGATGGTCGAGGTTTCTCTTCGTCAAGCGTCACTGCAAACTGACCTCCTGGCGACAGGAGGAACTGCCACCTTCGTTAGAAGGGAGGTCATATGGCTGCTCGACATTGCGCGATCCTTCGCGAGGAGAAGTACCGCGGAGGATCGAGATGCGGACGCCTGATGAAGTGTCTGCGATGTTGGCGCTGAAGGCGCGAGGTTGGCGCGAAGCGGATTGCGCGCGCCGATACGATAATCGTCTATAATAGGTTTTTCATGCACCGGTCCCGGCGGTTGAACGGCCCTGGGGCTCGGCATAGGCGCGCAGCGGCCCCGCCATCCCCTCGAGACCGCCCCCGCGGGCCTCGCAGAGCGCCGCTAGCTGGCGCAGGCGGTCCGGGGTCAGCCGATCCACCAGATCTAGGAACGGTTCGACGTCCTGAGTAGAGGCAGGGGCAAAAGCGCCGGGGGCGTGGTGCATCGGCAGGTCTCCGTTTGGACAGGTTGTTGGGGGTCAAGAGTCGCCGATATCATGATATTGAGTGCGCGCGTCACCGGTCGAAAAAAATATCAGGATCCTCCATGACTGATGCAAAAGAAGTGCAGGTCTCGGTCCGCATGCCGACCGCGCTGGCCGACCGCCTGGACGCCAACCGGCGCCAGGCCGGGGATCTGCTGTCCCGACCCGAGGCCATCCGCCGACTGATCGAGCAAGCCTTGCCAGACACAGCCCAGAACGGCCAACTGCCCGACTATTTCGAACGAATTGCTGAAGGGCTGCAAGCGGCCTGACGATCTGCTTAGCGAGGCCGGGCTGATGAAGGAACTAGGGTCTGTTGACGTTCGGGATTCACACTTCAGCTGAGGTCTGATTCAAGGTCGCAAAGAGTGGAGAGCAACCTTGACCCGACGTGCCCTGACCGATGCCCAATGGGCGATCATCGAACCCTTTTGCCTCGGAAAACGGTCTGATCCTGGCCAAACGGGGCGCGATCCGCGCCTGTTCGTCGAGGCGGTCCTGTGGATCGTGCGGACGGGTGCTCAGTGGCGCGAATTGCCCGATGAGTTTGGAAAGTGGAATTCTGTGTTCAAGCGTTTTCGCCGGTGGGTGAAGGCTGACGCTTTCTACAGAATGTTCAAAATTTTGAGCACGGTCGCCGACTTTGAATACGCAATGATCGACGGCTCGATTGTCAAGGTTCACCGTTCTGGTCAGGGCGCAAAAGGGGGACTCAAAGCCAAGCCATAGGGCGCTCGCGGGGCGGCATGACGACCAAGATATTGGCGTTGACGGACGCCCTTGGAAACCTTGTCGATTTCCGCCTCCTGCCAGGGCAGGCACATGATCTGCGCGCGGTGCCAGAGTTGATCAGTAACCTTAGTGCTGATTACCTGCTCGCCGACCGCGCCTTCGATGCCGATTGGCTGCGAGCCGAGCTGAGCGAACGCAGGATTGTCCCGGTCATCCCGCCAAAAGCCAACCGACGGTTTCCCGCCGCATTCGATAAGGACACCTACAAATGGCGCCATCTGATTGAGAATTACTTTGGAAAGCTCAAGGAAAACCGGGGTATCGCCATGCGCTCGTGCAAAACCGACGAAAGCTTCAAGGCGTTCATCTCGATTGCAGCCACAGTCATTCAGCTAAGATGAACGTCAACAGGCCCTAAAGATCCGGCTAATGGAACGGAAGCTCGGGGCCGAACTGACCGCGCATCTGGGCTATGAGGCCGGTGCCGAGGCTTAGTCGGAACAATCCAACCGCCGCAATGGTACGGCAGCTTCGAGCCGGAGCTGGTGAAGAAGGGCCAGACCCGGATCGACGGGTGTGCATCAGATGGAAAGCACCGCAGGCTTTGTCGATTTGCGTCATGGTCGGCTGCATGCCGAAGCAGGGCACAGGATGTGGGTACTGCCCCATCCGGAAGGTTGAATGACCAGCACCATGACGGATGACCTTCGTCCGAGCTCGCTCTTCGATACGGTCAACCGGGTTGCACCACCGAAGATGAGGTCCGAGCCTCCCGCCCTGCTCCACTTTCGGACCTCGGATTTCGGCGAGCATTATCGGCACCTGCAGGGGAAGGACCTTTTGTCGCAATCGGCTGGTCCCGCCGCCACATTTCCGGATCAAAACGTGCTGCAAGGCTGATCCGGCGCAATTGCACATCCTTCCGAGCCGGTGGCAGGATTGTGGGCTTAAGATAAGATCACTACAAGAGCACAAGCGAGGTCGCCTCGAGAGCAAAGATTTCCAGCTCTTGCACGAAGCGACGTAAAGATCCCACAAGGAAAACGGCGAAAGTGGCTATCATTGTCGACAAGATCAGACTGGCATATTTTCCTTCTCCGAAAGTCGCCTGCACTTCCGTGAAATACATGTTCTACAAGCTGGAGAACGGGCGGGATTTCGTGGATGGCATCCGAAACAGCACCATGTTTCACATCCACAGCTACTACGGATCGTCACCGTTCTCCGCAGCACCCTTGGACAGACTGGCAGCGCATGAAAGGATCTGCATCGTCCGCGATCCGATCAAGAGATTTTTGTCCTGCTATTCGAACCGGGTTCTGTTCCACAGGGAATTGTCGGAACACCATTTGTCCCCCGAGGCCATTGCCGCGGGCGCGGTGCCCGATCCCTCTCTAAAGATCTTCACCGAGCGCCTAAATATCTACCGGAAGCATTCCTCCTCCATTCGTCATCACACCGATCCTCAGACCCATTTCATCGGCCCTGATCCAAAGTTCTATTCAAAGATCTACCAGATGGGCAATCTGGACGAGCTGGCCTCAGATCTGTCCCTGAAATCCGGCATAGAATTGGATCTGCCCCATGCTCAGAATGGCGGCGAGAAGATCAATCCTCGCGAGCTGTCCGCAGATTTGCTCGACAGGATCCGCGAGTTCTACCGCAAGGATTACGAGGCCTACAACTTCGTCTGACAGCGCAGCCGCGCTGTCAGCAATGGTGGTGGACCAGCCGCACCCTGAGATACCTTGGATCACGACCAATCCTCGGCAGCGACGCGTTCCACGGGGCCTTGGCGCGCAAAATTCGCCTTGGATTCATGACGGGGATCAGAGGTAGTAGCTGGGCGGCATGAGCTCACTTCCGAAGACGGTCTACAAGACCACGAACTAGTATGGCTATAACCAGGCGCTGAGGCAGCGTGGATCGCTGACGGTCAGGTTTGATCCGGCAGTGAAGTGGGAAGCTGCGCCCTCCGGGAGGCGTGGCCGCCAACAGACCTACAGCACTGCAGCCATCCAGATGTGCCTGACGATCAAAGTCCTCTTTGGCATGGCGCTTCGGCAAACGACGGGGTTCGTCACAAGCCTGCTGAAGCTGGCCGGTCGCGACTGGTCTGTGCCCAATTTAAGCACTTTGCTAATGACTGGTCCGAATTCCTGCGACCACCTTTGCCGTCGGAAAGCGGTCACATCATCAATGCCCATCGACTGTTACATGTACCCGCTGTAATAGTAAAAAATATTGAGATTCTTGTTAAAGGTGAGTCATGGCAGCTTGGCGCTGAACAAATGTTCAGCTTGGTATGCCGCAGCCTGTGCATCTAGCCGAAGAATTCGTCTAGGTCATTTTAAATGGAGAACAGGATTTGGATATAAATTTGAATGAATATGGTATTCCTCATCCTGACACCGGCTGGTCTAGGGGCAGAACTGTCATTGAGAATGCAGTGTTCGCTCCGCCTGTTGACGACTTTGGACCGTACCCTACTTGCGGCGTGTTTGATAAAAACGGTGACGTTCCTACCGCTGCTCATTGGCGTGAAAATAAAAGAGTATCACAACCGGTTTGTGAAAGGCCGAAACCGACCGCATACTTGTCAGGAACCCACATATATGGCGGCTTCCTGTTCGGCCACTTCGGCCACTTCTTAGTTGAGTCCCTGACGCGTCTATGGGTTACGGATGAACCATATGCTAAAAGTTTCCTGTTTATGCCGAGGCGCGAGAACTGCAAGTCATTCAGATCGTACCAAACAGCCATGCTTGACATTCTTGCGCCTGATGTTCCTGCTCAACTTGTTTCACAAGCTGTCGAGGTAGAACGTTTAATAATCCCTGGGCAGGCATTTGGTTTAGGTGCCATATCTCGGGGGACACCTGAGTTTAGAAGCATGCTGCGGGCGAGGATGTCTAAACTACCTACAAACGGCCCAAAAAAAATATATATTTCGCGCACTCTTCATAGCGCGGTTGGGGGTGTGCTTAACGAAGAAATTCTCGAAGAGAACTTTGCCGAGAACGGCTATACTATAATGCATCCTCAAAAAATGAGCATTAGCGAGCAATTAATTTGGTATAATTCAGCTGAATATATTGTAGGCGTGGACAGTTCTGCATTTCATCTTTATGCATTTGTCGGCCGACCTGACCAAAAAGTCGCGTTAATTTTGCGTCGAAACGTTGACGCTGTAAGTCATATTGTAAGTCAGATTGAAGGGATGATTGAGCGTCAACCGACGATCATCAACTCTTTAGTAGCAGAATGGATGCCTGAAAGGTATAAATTCGGGTTTCATCAAAGTTTAGGCGAGGCTAATCATGATGATATCCGTATAAAATTGATCTCTGAAGGCTTCTTGAAATCAGAGAAAAAATGGCGAGTTCCGACTTCAGATGAAGCATTGACTGCGGTAAGAATAGGAGAGAAATCTAAAGGCGAGACGCTTGTAAGACGAGTATTGCAAAAAAGAATATTCGCTTAACGCGGCTTTGTTAAGTGTCCTATCCCGGATGATCACATAGACCCTCGCCGGATCGCGTTTTTCGCGGCAAGATCGATCCTGGGCGAGTTTCGGGACGAAAGGCGAGGATGCTGATCTCTCTTCACAAGCAGGCAGCGACGACACCGAAGATACGGGCCGCGATCCAAACAAGCACGGAGCCGACCTGGATGGTGGTGGCGCGCTACAGCATCTCGGAGCAGACGTTCTAGAAGTGGCGGAGCCGGAACAGCGTCCATGACCGAAGCCGCACGCCGCACAGGTTTCAGTCGACGCTCACGCCCGCGCAAGAAGCTGTGGCAGTGGCACTGCGCAAGTTCCCTGCTGTTACCGCTGGATGACCTGCTGTCGGTGGTGCGGGAGTTCCTGAACCCGGATGTCTCGCGCTCGGGGCTGGACCGCTGCCTGCGCCGGCATGGCGTGGGCAATCTGCGTGCGCTGAAACCTGCCCTGCCACGACCTGCACACGGGGCCTTCTAGGCCTTCAAGGCCTACGAGCCGGGCTACGTGCATGGTGACGTGAAATACCTGCCGCAGATGGCCGACGAGGACCGGCGGCGATACCTGTTCGTGGCTATCGACCGCGCCACGCGATGGGTCTTCGTGCACATCTACCCAGCCAAGACTGCTGCCAACGCCCGCCGTTTTCTGAGGGATCTGGAACGCGACGCGCCGATGACGATCACCCGTGTGCTTACCAATAACGTCCTATGTTGAGACGGATTTGCCGATCGTCTGTTCGGACTTCGCCGCCGGGGGCCCACCGGCAACCACGATTTCGACCGCCTCTGCGCCGATCTCGATATCGAGCATTGCATGGCCCGGCGATACACCCGCAGACCAATGGTAAGGTCGAAAGCTTTAGGCCGGATCGAGGACGTCCGCAGCGGCGAGGATCTAAAACAAACCATCCTGCGCTACGTCCGGCTCTACAACGGTCAGCTACCGCAATCAGTGCTGAAGGGCCGAAAGCCCATCGATGAGCTCGAAGACTGGCAGAAACAAAGGTCCGACCTGTCAGCCGGCGGCCTTATAATCACGCGGAATGTGACATCTATAAAATATCAATGTGATTGCACCCTTGCACAGCTCTCGCGAGAATGGCAATACTTCATAGTATCTTATCTAAATTGGGCTCCGTAGGTTATATAAATGACTAAAATTTTTACTAATAAAAATTATTCTAAAATATATTTGCATGCCGCAACACGTGGTTCGTCGCGACCCTTAGTGATTTATTTTAAGATTCGGCCTAGCGGGAAGGTATTATTTGGAGTAGGGAGTAAAGTTATTTCAAATCTTAAAAATAATACTGCTTGCGTATTCAAAAAATTAAGAATTCAATATCGAGAATTGAGTAAGAAAAATTTCCTCACCCCGGTAAAAAGTAAAATTGATGATCGAGATGTAGTGACTTACGGGTCAGGCCTTGGAGGTTATGGTGTTTTCTCATGAACGCCCTGCCCTAGACCAACCAAATCCTTGGGCATCGAATGCGGTCCGAACAGTCGTCACGACCGTCAAGAACGAAGCGCCGTTCCTTCTGGAATGGTTGTGCTATCACCGGCTAATCGGGTTCAACCGCTTCGTTATTTATTCGAACGACTGCACCGACGGCACGCATGAGATGCTGCGTCTGTTGAACGATGCCGGTCTGGTCCATCACTATGACAACAGTTCACCGTCTCCTAACGCTCACCAGGATCCGCAACGGCGAGCCTACGCTCGTGCTATGGCTCTTTCCGAAGTGACGACAAGCGATTGGGTTGCCGTGTTGGACGGAGACGAATTTTTCACTATCAATGCGGGCGAAGGAACGCTTGACGATCTGTTTCATGCCCTTCCCCCACGTACGGATGCAGTGGCCGCACAATGGCGTATTTTCGGGAATAATGAAGTCATTCTTTTTCATGCCGATGAATTGCAAATCACCCAATTTTGTATGGCCTCTCCCAAGGAGATTCATTTCTTCTATAGCCAATTAGCGGTGAAATCTCTTTTCAGGCCCTACCCTGTTCAACAACTGGGGGTGCATCGGCCAGTATTCAAAATAAATTTTGGAACGCCAGAGAAACCAATCATGTTTGTCAACGGCTCTGGTGCAGATGTAACCAACCGGTTTCTTCAGCGGAGTTGGTGCATGGATCATGATATGTCGGGCTTCGATCTGTGCCACGTCAATCATTACATGATCCGATCCAGCGAAGTGTTCCTGATGAAGCGGTGGCGCGGCACCGCCAACAGCTCAAACGTGGAACGGATCAATTTCGATTATTTTAACAGGTATAATATGAATGTGGTCCCTGAAACGGGAATCACCCGTTGGGCGGACCGCGTCACCGCCGCCCGTTCGGATCTGATCCGTCAAATTCCCGAGTTGGGACGCTTACAGGCGGCGGCAGGAGAGACTTATCGCGCCCAGATCGACATGCTCAAGGCGCAACTGAAGGCCGAAGCCCCCGACCAGTATGAACTTCTGTTCAATCCTGAAGCGCAGCGTCGAGATACGGCGCGGCGCCAGGAAGAGCTGGAAAGTATGCTGACCAGACAAAAGAAGCGCGCCGCCGCTGAGATCGAGGACGCCTCGGCGGCGGCGGCACAGCCGCGCCATATAAGGGCCTCGCCCATCCTTCTTGCACCGCTGACCTCCGAGACGCTGGTGCCGGTCATGCCCCTGCTGTCGATGACCCCTTGGGCAACCCTGCCCGATGACCCGCTAGACGTCGCGCGGACCCGCATCGCCGCCGCGGACCCTCAGCCGCAGGGCGCCCAGTCCGCGGACCTTCCGCCCCAATGGCTGATCGATCTGCGCCGCTCGCCCTACAAGCGCGGCTTTTATCATTCGGAAGAAGAATTTGCCGCCCTGCATGTCGAACGCAAGCGGGCACATCTGTTTGTCACCTTCGACAATCTCTCGCAAGTGGGCCTGACCGGGATCGATCGCGATGCCTGGGGCTATGAATTTGGGCGCAAGTCGGATTGGTCGCAGCTGGGCATCTTCGCGTTCCGGGCCAACTGGTTCCGCAACCCGCTTCTGTTCGATTACCTGCGCCAGCTGCGCGATGCGAAGCTATTCGAGCGCTATCAAACGGTGACATTCTCGGGCACCTCAATGGGGGCCTATGCCGCCTGTGCCTTCTCGTCGTTGGTGCCTGGCGCCCAGGTCATCGCCTTTTCGCCGCAATCGACCCTGTCGGCCGGCCTCGTCCCCTGGGAGGGCCGGTTTCCCTCGGGGCGGGCCGCCGACTGGCGGGGCGATTTCAGCGATGCCACGACCGAGACGGCCGGAGCCAGCCGGGTCTTCCTGATCTACGACCCCCTGGACGAGAATGACCGCGCCCATGCCGAGCGGTTCGCGGGCGACAACATCACGCATCTTCGCGCTCCGATGGCAGGCCACAAGACGGCCCTGCGGCTGCGCCAAGCCGATCTTCTTAGTAAGGTGGTCCGCGGACTGGCCATGGACGGCCTGAGCCCGAAAGATTTCCGGGCCCTGTATCGCTCGGCCCGGATGCAACCCTGGTACCTCAACGCCCTGGGACATCGGCTGGCCGCGCGCGGTCGCAGCGACTGGCTGTCGCGCCTGGCGCAGATCGCGCGTCAGAACGGGCGCCCCAATGTCGCCAAGAACATGGAGATCAGCGCGCGTCCTGCGTCAGCCGCGAATGTCATGCCCTAGGGTTGCAAGACCGGCCTTCCGGATGCACGCTGATCCCTCAATTTCGAAAGCCCCAGATGCCCGTCCAGAATGCCTCCCGGCCCGATGATATCGCCCTTCCCGATATTGCGCTGCACATGCTGATGAACGACAGCGCACCGCTGCTGCTGGATTGGGTGCTGCATCACCGGCATGTCGGATTTCGGCGCATCATCGTGCATGGCGACGGGGCCAATCCTCAGGCCACCGCCTTGGCCGAGGCCTTGGCCGGGGCCGGACTAATTGCGTTCATCCCGACCGACCGTCCGGGGATCGCCCAGGTCAATGCACGCCAGATCCGCGCCATGGCCGACGCCCTCAGGATCGAGACGGATCTGGGCACGGATTTCCTGCTCTGGCTTCAGCCCGAGGACCTTCTAGTTGTGGATACCGGGGGCGGCCATCTGGCCGACCTAGCGGCACAACTGGACCACTTTCCCGACATCCTCAGCCTGACGGTGCAGGTGGCAGGCGGATCTGGAGAGTACCGCTATGTCGACGCCGCCCTGCCGGATCGCTTCAAGCGGGGCACGGGTGGGGCCAAGGGACCCATGCTGTATTCCACACCCCTGCGCACAATCTTTCGTCCCCATCTGGCCAAGACGCTTCAGGTAGCGCGCCCGCAGCTCAAGCCCAAGTTCGCCCGCGGTAAGGAAAGCGTCACCTGGCTAAACGGTGCCGGCGAGGATGTCGGGGATCGCTATCTGCAGAAAGGCTGGATGGCGCCTCCGGAACAGCCCGGTCTGGGCTTCGGCCATGTCATGTCCTTCATGGCCCAGGACCGCGAGACCTTTCTACTGCGCCGGACGGGGTCTGGCGAAGTGCTGCCCTTCATCACGCCGAACCATCTGTCCGGCGTGATGCAGCAATACCAGCGGATCGATTTCAACCGGACCGAGGTGGGCGCGGCAGTGCCCGACCCCCAGGGTCCGGCAGCGCGGCGCGCGGCCTTTCTGACCGATCGCCCTGAGATCACGCAATGCCACGAGGACGTGGTGGCCGAGTTTTCCGGTCGGCTGGACCGCTTGCTGCCCCGGCAGGATCCCAAGGCCGTCGACCTCATCTCGGCATATCTGGCCGGAGGGAGAATCACGGCGACGGAATTCGACTGGCCCGTCCCCTTCGGCATTCCCACCACCCCTCCGGCTCTGTCGGAAACGGATTCGGCCTGGGCCGAACGACTGACCCGCCCCGCGGACAATACCGCCGTCGAGGCCGATGATTGGGTCGATACGGAGGGCGAGTACGAGGCAGCCCCCGCGCGTCCCGCCCCATCCGATGCCGTGCTGGTCGAGGCCCCGGCCTGGCTGTCGGATCTGCGCCTCTCTGGTCAGGCGCATGGCTTCTACCACTCCATGCCGAACTACGCCTGCACCTATGTTGCGCGCAGCCGCGAGCATCTGCTCGTGTCTTTCGACAACCTCGCATCGGTCCGGGAAAACCCCGTGTCCCGCGAGCCCTGGGGCTACAACTTCGTTCGCAAGGAGGGCTGGTCCCATCTGGGGATCCTGTCCTATGTGCCGGGCTGGTTTCGCGACATTAACCTGCACCGCTATCTTCTCTCGCTCCGCGACAGCGGGTTCTTCGAACAGTTCGATCAAGTGACGATGTTCGGCACCTCGATGGGAGGTTACGGCGCCGCTGCCTTCGCCTCGCTGGCCCCGGGATGCCGGGTGGCGGCCTTCTCACCGCAATCAACGCTTTCTCCCCAACTGGCGGCTTGGGATCAGCGTTATCCGACGGGAAAACACGCCAAATGGGACGGCCTGTTCGTGGATGCCGCGGTCGAATCGCGCCATGCCGCGCAGGTCTGGCTATTCTACGATCCCGCTGTCCCACATGACCTGCGCCACGTCCGGCGCTTCGATGCAGAGAACGTCATTCCCGTGCCCCTGCGACACGCCGATCACAAGACGGCGCTGATGCTGAAAAGCGGGCGCATTCTCAGCAGCGTCATGCGCGATATCGTCCATGGTCATGCGACCCTGGCTGGGACCATGAAGGCCTATCGGGCCTGCCGCACCCTGCCGGAATATGTCGAAAGCCTGAAAGCGAAAGCCAAGCGGACAGGTGGCGCAGGGCGGGTCAAGCGGATCGACCGCGCCTTGGGGCAATTGCGCAATCTCGAAAATTCGCAATATTTTGCCAAGAATATCTCTTTATAAATATACTAACTTATTTATTGCGATTTGCGCACTTTATATGCTTAAGGACAAGTAAAACTAAAATATTTTCTATTGCAAATAGCATCAAATTCTGAAAAAAGACCGGCCAGATTCATCGTTTACGGACACAGCATGCAAGTTGTAGGTATTTGTCGATTTTCCCTGCTAGGTCGGGGTGACTGGGAGGTTTACCAGGGAGTAGCGGAAACTGAAATCAAAGAGATTGCTGCCCGACAATCGGCACTGCTGTTTGCACCGTCCCGGATGGAAAGCCGTCTTGCGACTTTTGAACATTTGACTCTTGCATCGCTGCAAGCGCAGACCGATAAGGATTTTATCTTCCTGGTTCTGGCGTCAGAAGACATGCCAGAGATTTACCGGCAGCGGCTTTCCGACATCTGCAGCTCGGTCCCGCAGGTCATCCTGCGGTTCTTTCCGATGATCCATGTCGGAGATGCGCAGAAAGCTGTCTTTTCGGAGTTGTCTCTTGATCTGAAAGAGATGCTGCAATTCCGTCTGGATGACGACGATGCCGTCTGCACGACTTTCATTCAAAGCAAGCGAGAAATTGCAAGACTTCTGGCCCCGCGGAAATTGCCGTTTTCCCTAAGCTTCCGCTCCGTGATGTATTGTTCCATCGGAGGGGAGTTCAAAGGAATATATTCCTGGGATTCTCCGTTCTTCAGTGCAGGTGTCGCTCTTTATCACCCCACTCGAAGCATATTCGGATTCGGTCATTATGCACTATCATGGCGATTTACCAGTGTCATCCTTGCAGACGGTATGTCGCTTGCAACCCATAACGGACATAACGATACCCAATTCAATGCCAGTAGAATTCGCCGGCAGAAATTTCTGAAGATGGATGAGAGCGCGGTGGCAAAAACTTGTGCAGAGCAGTTTCCCTTCCTGACCGCAGTCGGAAAAGAGCTTGCGGGCTTGCCTCTGTAAGGCGGGGATGTCGTCCAGCCCTCATGTGGCGTGGAAAGAGGTTTCCGGTCGTCCCTCAAGGTTGATCAGGACCTGACACGTAAACGATGGGGTGGACGCCCCCCCGGCGGCATCGAATGTGCCATGGTGGAGGGTGTTGAAACACCGCTACGGAAGGGGGCCGTGTCCCAGCAGTTGGTGTAGGAAGCCCCGCGCGGAGCCCGGCGTAGCGTAGCGCGCGGCCGGTGATGACGCTGGTGGTCACTGTCGATCTTCAGAATGGTTTGGGTTGCGAGACCTTGAATTAGATGGAGATGACGATGACCACCTCTGCCTTCTCATCCTGTTCCAAAGCCAATCACAGTTTGCTGACGCGCTCCCGGCCCTTGCCTGCAACGATACCACACTCGGCGAGGTGGCCGCGAAGCGCGTTGATAGTTTGCATGCGCTGCCCGATGAGCAAATCCCGCAACCGCAACACCGTCCCCAAGCCCTGCTGTTCTGGCGTCCTTACCTTGACAAAGCGCAGGGTGGGACGGCGGGTTGCCTCCCATATCGCTTCGGCGTCCGCCATATCATTTTTCTGGTTTTTTACGTTGGGCTTAACGAATTTGGGCGCGATCAGGCGAGCTTCATGGCCCAGATCTGCTAATGTTCGAGCCCAGTGATGCGATGTGGCACAGGCCTCCATTGCAACCTGACAGCCAGGGTGCGCCTGTATGAACGCGAGGAACCGTTTACGCAATAGCTTCTTGCGAAACACCACCGCTCCCTCGGCCGTCGCACCGTGAACTTGAAAGACCTGCTTGTCCAAGTCGACGTCGATGATCGATACTTCCTTCATAGCTCAATCCTCCTGATCCCGTCCGGATCACAGTGGCACAAATGCCGTCAGGAGGGGCTACCAACCCATCATCAAGGCCTGTCAAGTGTCTGATAAGACTATTGCGCGAGGTTACGGGTATGTATAAGTGCGAGAACAATTCGCAGAATTTCTGAAATTGAAATTGCCCAGTTCTAGACGAAAATAGTAAAAGGTGGTCTAATAAATGCCCTCAATTGATATTGTTAGAACCGACGGGAATCCACATGAAACCGTCAATGGTATTCGCGAAGATACAAACTCTCGCGGAGCTGATTTGCAAGGTTCTACGATCACGGCTACATATGCTGACGGTTCTACCGAAACGCTGACATGGCGTGCATTCGACCCTTATACTAATGGTGGAGCTACCGGCACAGACATCGAGATGTCATACGGCTTCGAGTGGCATGAGTTGACGACAACTAAGCTTCTAACTTCGCTTCAAATTGACTTGCAGCCCGCCAGCTCTGTCTTCGACACGACTTTGGCCAATGAAAATAATCTAGATGAAAGCTCTACACCCGGCTCACTAAATGGCTATCCGTTTTCATTGGCTCCGGAATATGAGGAAGCTGCCGGTGAAATATCTGTAACGTATTCAGGGATCGTAAATCTAGAGGGTAATTCAGCCGTAGGAGACCTTTATACGACGATGGTCGTTGATTTCTCCAAGCTCCCTGCGGGCGGCCTTCTGGGTGATCTAAGATGGAACTCCGACATCGACACGATGAGGGAAGCCGGTGATTTGGTACCATCGCCAACCAGTGTTCCTTGTCTTGTCCGTGGAACGCTGATTACTACAGATCGCGGTGATGTGCTCGTAGAGGACTTGAAAGCAGGCTGTAAAGTTCTGACCCAAGATAATGGTTTTCAAGAACTTGTTTTGACGATGAGCCGGATCATAGACACAGTTGGACTCCGGAAAAACGAAAACCTCTATCCAGTACGGATCACTGCTGGAGCATTGGGTTCGGGATTTCCCAAAAGAGATCTGGTTGTGTCACGCCAACACCGCATGGCTGTAAATTCCAATATTGTTAAGCGTATGTTTGGGTCCGCGACCGCGCTCGTAGCTGCAATAAGATTGACTGAGTTGCCGGGGATTTATATCGACAACACTGTCGAGAGCGTCGAATATTTTCACCTCGTCTTCAAACAACACGAAGTCGTCTTTGCTGAAGGTGCACCAACCGAGAGCTTTTTGATAGGCTTTGAAGCAAAAAATATTCTAAGCAAGGCACAGCGGGATGAATTTGCAGCCCTCTTTCCAGAGGTTGATGAAATCGGTTATCTTGAAGCCCCAGCACATACAATTCCTTCACGTATGCTGCAAAAGGAACTGGTCCGACGGCATATGAAGAATGCGAAGAACCTTCTTTCACTATAGGTGGGGGTTGTTGCAGAACTCACCTTTCAAGGTGAGTTTCCCTTACCCCCCTAATCTCATGCCACGCGCCTAATCTCGGCGGTGCCGAGTGCGTTGAAGCGGTTCATGAGTGCGACGCGGATGTGGACCTCAGCGCCTTGCCTGTCTGGGTCTCGCGAAGCGATGCGCTCGCCGAAGGATTTGAGGCAGCGCATCTTCGCTTCGATCCGACTTCGGACGTGATATCCGAACCAGTGCTTCCAGTTGGCTCGCCCGAAGCATTTGCTCGCACGCAGGATGTCGTTGCGGGCACGGGCGGCAGCGCAGTCCTCCTTCCTGAGGCGCCCGTTCCTGCGTATGGGTATGACGAACGTGCCGACGCGATCCACGATTGCGGTGTGGCGACGCCGGATGTCGAAAGCACCGTCGCCGGTCACGGTGCCGATCTGTTCATCGGGCGGGATCGGATGCAGCAGGTCAGGCAGCACAGGGCTGTCACCCTCACGGCTTGAGGTGAATTCCACCGCCCGAATGTCGCCGGTGGCAGTATCCATGGCCATGTGGACCTTGCGATACTGGTGCCTGCGGTGGGTGCCGTGCTTGCCTCCGTCGCCCAAGAACTTGATCCCGGTGCTGTCAACCAGTAGGTTCAAAGGATTTTGTCCGCAGCGGTGGGGGATCTGCACAGCAGGGTTTTCTGCCTTTGGCTCATGGGTGGAGAAATCCGGCAATGGCCAGTCGAGCCTAGCCATTGCCAGGATGCTGGTCACCATGCCGGTCATTTGCCGAAGTGGCAGGCCAAAGAGCACCTTCACCATCAGGCAGAAGTAGACCGCAGCGTCGGAGAACACGGGCGGGTGGCCAGGTCGCCCCTCCCTGATCGCCATCCAGGCCATGTCCTTGTCCAGCCAAATCAGAAGCGACCCGTGCTGCTTCAGGGCGTCCTTGTAGGACTTCCAGTTCGTTGTACGGTAGCTGGCAGGCTCGGGCTTCGTCATGCAAGGACGCTTAACCTACAGCAGCCCCCGCGTGGATCCTCACACGGGAAAGTTCTACAGCAACGCCGGTCCACTGAGGAAAAGCGGTCTTTGGTGGAAGCTTACCTTAGACGCCGCCAGGCAGGTGATCCTGGGCCGCGATAACCGATAGTGGCTGTTTTCTTCTGGTAGCGCCGGTTCGTCCTCATAAAATTCGCTGTCAAGCTAACCTCAAGGTGAGACGATTATCCACCTATAACCTAGCGGTTGCAATTGGGCAGTCAAGCAGGGTAAATGCTTCTCAACGATCATAGCATTCGCAGATTTACATGCTTCATAGTTTTCGTGCCCATAAGGGTGTCAAGTTGCTCGAGCGGCCGCACGGCATGCTTAGGAAGGTACCGCTAGCGGACGTGGTAGCCCACAACATGGTGAGAAATCCACGGCGTCGTCAGGCGTTAGATGCTCACATTTCAGACTATTATTGGCATCGGCGGATGATCAACGGCTTCGCGATAAAAACGATCTTGGCTGAAGTCGAGAAGCCTAAGCAGAAAAAAACTTATCTCACGACGCGGGGCAACGCGATCCTGAATGGCGCATCAGGAACTCGTGCAAGAAACGACCTGGGAAAGACTTTCGAATTCTCGGAAGAACGCATTGACTACTTCCGCAAGACTTACTGCGATTTAGTTGATCCTTCATCGATAAAACTCTATGCATCACCTACAAAAAAATTCTGGATAGAATCCAAAAACTACCACAATTTTTTCCACTTCTTGACTGAAAGCTTTCATTTAGCGTTCTCATCCTCGCTGGCGCAGATGAATGTTCAGGAGATTAAGTTTATCTCCAAATCAAAGCGGGTAGGTGATTTTGTCAAGAAGTGGGTTGAAGAATGCCAGGAGATCATTGGCGACGACGTCAAGATTGAAACCCTCATAAGCCCTGATCTCGACAACGCTACTTCCATCTTGTTACCAATGTCATGCGAACACCTCCTCTATCAGTTTTTAGGTGATCATCACGAGCTAATCGAAGCTGCTCGACCGGCTGGTAAAACTTGGACCGGTTATGACGGGATTCCTCATCCGGTAAAGATACTTCAATTTAACTCCTATGATGAAAGCCTTGAGCACTTCCGTTGTAAAGTCATTGATCTTGCGCAGCGCAAAGTTTCTAAGACATGGGCTGATAAGATATACGCGATCCGTTCGAAAAGCCTTTTACGCAGCAGAACTATGAAAGGCGAGGAAGCGCTTATCGAAGAATTAACTAAGCAAGGCTTCGAGGTCGTCTGCTTTGAAGGGATTTCGCCTCTAGAACAGGTGAAATGCATAAGCGGCGCTGACTGTGTAGTTATGCAACATGGGGCAGGTATGACTAACATGCTCTTTGCTAAGTCCACTGCGCACGTTTTTGAGCTCGGCACCTTTCAAACGGGCTTTGCACGATGGAGAGACTTTATCCGGATCTCCCAAGTTTCAGGATGCCACTATCACCACATTTTTCTAGACATGGAATACCCAAATGAAAACACCGACCCGGTTTTCGCAACGGACGGACTAATCGCACCTGTGATTTCCGAAGAAGATGTCGAGCGCCTCGTCTTGTTAATCCGCTCAGAGATGAAAGATAAGAGGCCTGGCGTGCTCACAGGTCTCCTTCGCCACTGCGAGTTCTTCATGGACCGCGGCGCCTACAAACACGCATATAGGCTACTAGATGCAAATGCCTCATTCTTCGAATCGACCGCCGATTACTGGAACCAGAGAGGTATGCTGGCCGAGGCCTGTCAGCATAAAGAACAAGCTCTAGATGCGTTCGAAAAGGCTCAGAGCATTAGGGTCTGTGGGGATTCACAATGCGGCACCGATATCCTCGCCCCCAGCTTCGCCCATGAACGCACCGTCGTCTAAATTATCCGAGACGGCCCCCATCCTCCTTACTTGCGCAAACAGGCCGTCACAATGAAACCGCTAGACCTGTCAGGTCGGGCCTGACCCCATGCACTAGTCGGTCAGGCTGCCTGAGGCGTGGAATGGCTGCCCACGATGCGGTGGAGGCGATGCCGATTTTCCGTGGAGTACGCATATATTGAGGATGCCGATCCCGCTTGCCAGTCGGCGGTGGCGCCCAGATCGATCTCAGGATCGAACCAATTCGCCACTGAGCCGCCCTGTTTCAGGGCTTCATGATAGACTGACCAGCTCTTGGCCTTGTAGCTCAAAGGAATGGGTGAGTTCATGGAACTTAAGTTAACACATCAAATTAAACAGATTAATCCTACCTCTACCGTTGTGCAGCTGCGCTCGGATCTCTGCAAATGCCTGTGTCCTTTATGTTACGCGCCAGATCTGTAGAGCATCTTCCGGATTCTTATTAACAATTTCTGATTGCATGCCTTACATTATTACAATCTAAGATAAAAAGGTCATTTAGGAGAAATGCGGATGAAGAAGATCGTTTCCACTGCGGTTCTTTCGCTCATTGCCATGCCGGCATTCGCTGGCGGTCTCACGGTCCTACAACCAGAGTCGTCTGCCGCCTATGGGGCTGCGGCTTCATCTGCTCCCCTCGCCCGCAACTGGTCCGGCTTTTATGCTGGCGCGCAAATTGGTTATGGAACTCTCGGTGCCAGCGTTGATCTGGAGAATATTCCAGGGGTTGATTGGGCTCCCAAAGCAAGCCTGACCGACGGTGATTTTGCTTACGGTCTGCACGCGGGCTACAACGCTCAAAGAGGTCGTTTCGTATACGGTGCTGAGTTTGCAGTGTCGTCGGGCAACAGCCGATTGGGCGGTAGCTATGAAGGTGTGGAGGGCGGTGCTGAAATGGACCGTACTTCGCGCATTGTCGGTAGGGTAGGTTATGATCTCGGCGATGCACTAGTGTATGCGACCTCTGGTTTGGCCCGCGCTAAAGTCAGCACCTTTGGTCTTGCAGGAGATGAGTCATACACCTTTGACGGCTACGTCCTTGGCGTCGGAATTGACTTCCGCGTGACGGACAATGTTCTCTTGGGCGCTGAGTACGTACATGAGCAGTTTACAGATTTCCGTGACGCTTACGGATTTGATGGTAAATTTTCAACCGCCAGCCTTAAGTTGTCCTATCAGTTCTGATGGGCGTTGATGATGTGACCGCCCCCCGACGGCATCTGATGTGCCAAAGTGGGTCTGCAACGATCCACAAAGGGGAGCGGTCATGTCGGAGATTATCACGGTCGGGCTCGATCTGGCGAAGAATGTGCTTCAGGTGCATGGAGCCGACGGCGCAGGGCGGACGCAGGTGCTGGAATTTTCAGCCGCCCGCCACTTTGCGTCGTGGCGATGGACGCTTGTGGCGGCGCGTATTTCTGGGACCTCGAGATCGGAAAGTTGGATCACGACGCGCGGCTGATCCCGCCTGCTTACGGGCGTACTGTTCAATCAAGTACAGGCATAAGGTGACAAAACGATGGTGAACGTGACGATTTGATTGGCACCGCCTGCCTGCGAGCCTTTTGATGGCCAAAAAAACGTGCATAGCGACGTTATCAAACGCGAGCAATATCGCCATGCCGCCTGCATTTGACTGGTCGTCACCTTGCAAATAGGTCGAAAGTGAAGTCCAGCACTGCGTACTCATCGTCATTTATTGCATTCGACGCTTTATTCCAAAAACCGCCAATACGCACTTCTATTCCTTTTGCAAGCTGTGCCGATATGAAAACACCGCGCAGAGTCTCTTTTCGCGGCTCCCCCAAAAACACTCCTCCTCGCCTTATATCTTCGACGTAGCCGACCTCTATTTTTCGCATATTAATTAATTTGGTTGCTGATACCTGAATTCGCTCACGCGGGACGAACGTACTTTCCACTTCTTCCAAGAGGTCTATCTGCGCGCTAATAAGCGTCGCATCTCCCATAAGAATTTGATGCCGATAGGCAGCGGAAATCTGTTGATAATCGCGACTGTTAGAAGCTGCTGTTTTTCTCAAGGTCATGCGACTACTTTGAAAATAAGTTCCCAAATTGTAGGCGAACTCGGTTCCGATATCAATATAAGCTTCGTCCTGACGAGAAAGACTTGTTGCCCATCGACCGACCGATCCACAAGCAAATGCTCGAGATGTGCTGGACAAGAAATAAGTAAGACACGGCTGTACTCTCAACGACCACTTGGCGTAATTGGCATTCCATGCGTGAACATATCTCGTTGCATGATTGAGGGCAAAAGCAACTTTTGGAGTTAGTCCCCATACGTGACGCCCATACAGAGAGGCCCCGACAATTGGAGCCGATTTTCGTCTGAACTCCTCGTCGACAGAAAACTCTAAACCTCCGATCACAAGAGTATCTTGCGCGAAACCATTATTAATATTTCTATCATAGCTAATGATTGGCGTCAGGTCCCATTGGGAGCCTCGCCGCTCTATGTGCGAACTGCCAAAGCCTTCATGATAGGCGAGTTGCCCGGCGAGGTTCCACACGAGTGGTACATGTGCGTCAGGCCTGAGCATCTCCTGTTTGATTAGATTCGGAGCAATAATAAACTGCTCCCTCGTCCAAGCATTAGCTTCGTCAGAGGCTAATGTAGGAATGAGGAGGCTGCTAGCTACCAGAGCCCTGATAAGATTTATCATTTTTCCGGGATATCTGCCGACGCCATAGAGGCGCCGGCGGCTGTGTGTCAACGTTTCAAAACCATCTCACCGCCGATAAAATCTACGCCGCTTGGAGCCTGAAGCTGAGCAGCAATCACGCCATCAACGATCTGTGCATTTCGGCCAGAGAAATCCCCGTTGACAGTGCCCGAAACTATCGCCCGTTCACTTTCAGTGGTGATGTTTCCGGCGAGTTCGGCACTGTAGCCCGTGTCGCGAATCTCGCCGTTGCGGATCGCGATATCACCACTTACACCCGTTCCGTCTTCCGCATGAAAGTTGTGTAAACGTCCTGTCATAGTGGAATTATCGAAGTTAGCTTGCAACTGAGCAGACGATAGAACATTTCCATCTCCGTAGGCGGCAACACCCCTGTAAGTTGCAGTGCCGTCGGTCGGCATCTGTGCATTTGTCGTATATTCAATGTTTTTTAACTCTTGCAGGATAGGCGCCCCCCGGACGGCGAGGGCGTTGTAAGAGCCGGGCGTGCCACCGCCGCCGCCAGGCAGGGCGAAGCCACCACCGCCACCGCCACCGCAGGCGCCGAGCATAGAGACCGCTATGCCGCAGGCAAAAAATTTCATCACGATAATGATCCCTCGCTCATATATCCACAGGTTGAACGTTATCTAACAAACGCACGCATTAAAAGAATTTTCTGGACTTGAGGGTGGCGTCCGTCGAGCGTCCCTGATCGCTGTGGTAAAAGATGCTGGGCGATGATTTACTACTTTTCTTCCGCGACTGGATTGAACTGCTGGCGGGCGACGAAGTGCTGGCCACCGCAATCCTCGACCGGCTGCTGCACCATGCCCAAGTCCTCAACATCAAGGGCCGCAGCTACCGGCACCGCGATTCTTGGAGATGCCCTGGAGGACTTATCCACCCCATCAACACGCAATGACCCCAAGCCCGCTCGGTCGCGCGACACCTCGTAACACCAGATGTCGCCTTAGCTCGTAAAGCTGGTTGTCGCTTGAAACCTGCCCGAGGGGATCAGTTGCCGTACATTATGTAGGATGCGACATGCGGTCTTTCACGAAACTCTCGATTGCCAGCATTGATTCCTTTATATCTATTTTCCAGCGTTTTTGCACTAGTCTTGGATCTTCAGGATCTTCCTCTCCCAAGAGAACCGCGTAATCAAGCTTGCAGGATGAGAACATGTTGCAATGGGAATCCAGAAATTTCAGGCCACTTTCAATGTCCAGTACCTTGGTTCCCTCTTTGCAAAAAACCGTATTGAACATTCCCGCCCCACCCAATCCAACGATGGTAGAAGCGCGAGCAAACAAGTTTACCTGCTCTACAAACGAAAGAAGTTCCGGCTCGACAATTCGGAAATCTAGCTTTTTGATTTCATCAATGAAAATTTCCTCGTTTAAAAGACCCCTGTAGGCGCCATTCTTTGTTCTGGACAGGCGAGAAACGAATATTCTTTCGGAAGCACTTCCCTGATTCTTGAATTTCTCTGCTACCCACCTGATTGCAGGGAAATAGCTGTCCCTCAGGTACAAATCACGGTGCGAGGCCCGGTGAAGGGTCAGGGATGCGCATCTGTAAATTTTCTCCAGGTCGTGCTCGATCAGATCGGCGTCCGGAATGCCGAGACCGCGAAGAATTTTTCTTTGCCAAGGCCTAGAACAATGACACATGAACTTATCATAAAGATGCCTGTTTTCCAGAAACTCATGGACCGCAGGGATGACGATGAACAACCACATTCCGTAGTTGACCGGCTCATCGGAGGTTCCAAGAAAGACCCGAAAGTCCAGATCCACCGAAGAGTAATAATACAGGCGTTCGATAGTGTACTTTCCTCTTTCTTCGGCAGGATGTATTTTTAGTTTTCGAGATTTTCCCGACTGGAAATTTTCGGCGCTGGATTTGGTCCTTGCGAATCCAGTCGCAAAGTATCTGTTAAAAATTTCTCCATCCTTTATGATGAAGTCTTCGCCAAGAAGCCTGCACTCCTGGAATGTCTCCAAGGTTCGTTTGTGGACGTTCCGTTCAGCGGCCATGATCTTCGAAAGACCATGGCTGCCCATTACAGAGGGAGAAAAATTATTCAAGAATTTGGGTGGGGTTCGTCTTATCTTCTTGTAGTCGTCGAGAAGGCGGAAATCAGTTTCCAATCCATGGCCGCTCGAAGACCGGAGCTGGTCTAATTCTCTAGACTTCACGTCAATATCTTTCTTTCTGAAATGTGCTGTCCATCACGGGCAGTGACCAATATTTAATCTAGATTGTCCAGTCTGAACGCCTGCTGGGGCCTTGACCTCGTTTTCCGAAGATGCAGAATTTTCCGCATTTTCTTCGCGGGACCCATATGGATCATGCAGGAATATTGCGGTTTTCGCCGGCCATAAAACCCCATTCGCTAAACGTCTGACCGCCAGACCGCCGAAATCCACATCCGCGTCGCCCTCATGAACCGCTTCAACGCCCTCGGCACAGCCGAGATCGTCCGGGCAGTGTGAGCATGTCCGGCAATATTCGCATGAGCCACGTCGTCGCTGCACAGCTCGCGATCCATGCAAGCATGTTCCTTGCTCGTACGAAGGCCGAAGAGGCTTCACAGAGCGGGACCGAGCGGGGTGTGGACTTGGGGGGGGGCAGTACCTGTTCAAAGGTGGTCTGATTACGTCTCTGTACGTGACCCGGGCCTGGCAGGATCGCGATGCGAGCTCCGGTCTGTTCATAAATCCACGCAAGGACGATCGCTGGTCCCTCACAGGTCGCATCCGGCACCGGGATTTGACCTTGCGGGGCTTAGCGCCGACGCTGGAGCTGACTTACGAAGTACTGGGTTCAAGCATCCCGCTATACGAGTACAGGAACATAGGCGTTGCGTTCGGCCTGTCACGCGACTTCTAACCTGGACGGTGCCGACAGCTGAAGAGGCGTCCTTAACCGGCGGCCCTTACCGGGCAGCTACAAAGTCGCCCGATATGACCCCGCCCGCATCACTGGTTTCGCCCTCCATGACGCCCACAACATGCGAGGCATGATCCCCGTCCAGGGAATTATGAAAGCTACCTTCAGCATTTCCTGCGATCCAAACTGCGACCGGAGGATTGGCGGGATCGACCATCCCGACAGGGGAGCGCTCGATATTTCCAAACATGTCAGTGGCAAAAGTTCCCGCGTGGGGATCAATGGACCCGTTCGACAGTTCAACCTTTCCGTTCAAATCATAGTTTAAGGGATCGTCGTCCACCCAATTGGTCATGGACCCGCTCAGCTTATCTTCGGAAAAGTCGGCAGTGATCCGAGCATCTGCCGTTCCGGAGAAGGAGCCGAAATCGGCTTTCGCCACGCCTTGGTAGGTCGCCATCCCGGAAAGGTCTGACAGGTTGCTGGTTTCGGTAAAATCCGCTTCCGACATCAGCCGTGTATACTCTTCTGAGCGGCTGAAATTCTTCTCGACGCCGGTGTCTGTACAAGCGGTTAACAATGCAACGACCGAAGCGATAGCGGAAAGCGACGAGGTATGCGTTAGCATGACTAAGTCCTCAAAACTGCTTGCCGTAGATGCAATTCGCCATCGGTAACCGGCGAATTCTTGGCTTTCAAGCTCTCCTGCAGTCTACTCTTCCATAGGTAGAGTTCGTGGTAGTTCCGCCACGCCTCTGCGGGAAATTACCTTATCAACGGCCTACTGGTCGCAGCATCTCAGCAACCAAAGGCTGTCAATTGCGGCTAGACCGTTGCAACGGTCCGGTCGCGCTGTCAGCCGCTTTGGGTATCCCGCAGCAGTTCGACCAGGACCGGGTCGAACTCGTAGCAAGAACGGTATTGTCAAAGCGAATAAATAATTTGTCGCAAACTAGGAAAGCGGTTTTCTGTAATTTGGCGGAACAGTTCGGCGGCATCGGGCGGAAGAGAAAATTGGCCATCTTCGTCGGCGTGATCGTAAAGTTTTGCGATTTTACGGACCGTTTCTTTCGCATTGCCTTGATCAAGCGTGAACGGGACTATGCTGGCGTGAAAGGAGAACGGCATTTCCATCAGCGAGACTGTCTCTCCTGCTAAGGAGATCGCCTCGACGTGATCTGTGGCATTGCCGGCACAATAGATGAGGTTCGTTTTAATATTTCCTTCAAAAGCGATCCCTCTCACATTTCCAAGTCTTTCCATCGTACGACGCAAATTCTCGTCGGTCGTCAATCTTTTGAGTAATCGCTTGTACGATGGAAAGGAAAGGTTGTCGTTTCTTGGATAGACCCGTGTTTGCGGACTGAAAGTGAGGCACCGAACGATCACGTCCGACGTTCTTGCCAAAATGGCGCCGCACATCATCGCGCCGTAACCGCCCTTGCTGCTGCCCAAAAGCACGACGCGCCTAGCCGAGACGCGCCTGATAGCTTCCCTTATTTTCTCCATGGCGTCGTCACAGACTTCGACAAAATAGGTCTGCGTTTCGTCGGCAAGCCAGAGCACGCTACCATCAAAAGGATAGTTCGTCAGCGTCAACCAGCGATGCGGCGAGAAGACCACGGTCAGGAGGTCGCCTTCTTCATAACGAAAGTGCCATTTGATCTCTGCCAGTGTCTCTACCGATCTCGCGCTGGACTGACGATCTCGTCGAAGTATTCGCGTTCGATGTCCCAATTGTGGGTATGGTGGCTCGCGATTGGCTGGTCCCGGAAATAATGGGTCGTCTGCCGCACCTTCTGATCGTTCAAAGAGAAGCCAAAAACGTTTTTTTGATCCTGCAAGCCTCCCGCGAGAAAATCGAGCCAAGTCAGCATCACGATGCCCGAAGAGGGGTTGCGCTTAGTGCGCGCAATGGTCTGACGCAGGAACTCCTCGGGAAGGAGAGTGATGCTTCCATGAGCCTCCACCAAATCGCGCAGGTAAAAACCGCTGTTGGGCGTTCGGTAGAGCGCGTTGGAGCCACTGATGATCACGTGTTCCAGCCCAGGAGTTTTGTCGGTCCGCTTCACATCATAGTTTTGCTGATTTTTTACCCAGACATTCTGTTTCCAGCCGTAGTCACCCGCAAAATTTGCATTTGGCCGACCCGTGTTGAGGCGGATAACGATCTTTGCCTTGTCGATAACGCTTCCAGTTCCGAGGCCGACCTGCCGCGGACCGTTGCCAACGATCGCAAAGCTGTCACGGTTTTCACGGAGATGGCGCGAGAAATGGCCCTCCTGCCCCGTGATAAAATCGACGAGCTCAGCCTCCGCTTCTGCCCACTTCCATTTTATGTGCCCTTCCCGCACGAGCAGCCTTGTCAGGGCAGGAATGCGCAGCCGCCCCCAGATCCCTGTCGACGCCGAATTGGCCATCTTGAGCAACGTCAGGGCATAGCCGTACTCGCCTGCATCGCAAAAAAACGCTGCCATGATCAACAGTTGGTTGGGCCTGAAAGGCATTTTCTTAGAAATCAGCCGCTTGATTTCATCGCGGACCTGAAGAGTGGTTCCGAACGATTTCCATTCGTTCCTGATCCATCCCATGACAGCACCTTGAGATGGTTCGATCTGTAAAGCGACGGCTTGAGCGTAATCCGCTCTCGTCACCTCGTCGAGCACCCCGAACAGTCGCCCGAGTTGGCCGCGCTCGTAAGAGAAACGGTCCTCCTTTTCGCCGAAATGGAAGTCACGTTCCCTGACGTCAAAGACGACCTCTTCGCCCAAGCCAGCTATCTTCCACAGGGCAGCGTTTAAGGGGATCAAGACAAATGGCCAGCGGCCATTCTGGGTACGGATTTGCCACAGATCGTCGCGAACGGTTTCGAACAGGTCCTGAGTAGGACCACTTACGACCGAACGAGCGACTTCATGTGCAATATGCTCCGAAAAGGTGACGTTGACGATACTTCCGGCGCATTCGAGTCGAGCGAGGACTGTTCCGTTTTCAACGGATAGATTGACAATCTTTGCCTCAGCCCTCTCAAGCAGCCGCGCAATCCCGGAAAATGTTAATTTGCTTATGTCTTTATATTTTGCGTTTTGTAATTCTGATAATGCATCCACGGACGCAACGTCCAAGGGTGAGATGCCCAGAGTTTGATTTTTACTTTCATTTTCAGATGATTGAACGGGTTCTGCCTGCCTGGACAGCGTGAGGAATTTTAACATCTTATTGTGCATTGATCGCGGCTTGCCCTTTAAAGTTGTGACCTTTATGCATCCTTAAAAGAGGGCGTCAACTTCTTCTCGAGGACAGGACAAATTGGAAACAACAGCAGTTATCGTGGCCCGTGGCGGTAGCAAGAGGTTGCCTGGCAAAAATCTCTTGGATATCAATGGCGAAACACTGATTTCAAGAAAAATACGACAGTTGCTGGCTGTCTCTAACATTGACCGGGTTGTCGTCGGCTCCGATGACGCCGACATCCTGGCCGTCGGCGAAGCCTCTGGTGCAGAAGCAATCCAGCGGCCGGACTTCTTCTGTGACGAAGCGCAAGCCACCGCTAACCAAATGATCGGCAACATGTGCGAACTCATCGATACGGACGTCGTAGTCTGGGCTCATTGCACGAACCCTCTGCTATCCACTGGCACCTACGAGCGGGCGGTCAATGCTTATGTCGAGGCCGGTGCAGCGGGGTACGACTCCTTGCTCAGCGTGTTTGCTCTTCGCGAGCATTTGTGGGACGCATCGAAGAAACCCTTCAACTACAATCCCTACGGGCCTGTACACCCGCCCGCTTCCAGCCTACCTCCTCTCTACGCGCAAGACGGGGGCATCTTTATCCAACCTCACAAGCAAATGCTAGCGAATAGGTATTTTTTCGGCGCCGTTCCTTTCTTGTTCGAAATTCCAACTGATGAACTGATGGATATCAACAATCCCCATGATTTTGTTCTTGCAAAAGCATATATAGAAAAGACGGAGGGGGCGAAACCTTAGGCCTAACGGCACAAACATAATTGAATGGGCCAAGCGGCGTGGCTCGCTGAAGATCTGATTTTATTTTGCCATAATTTGGGAAGCTGCTCCAGCAGAAAAGCGCAACCGCCCCATGCGCGAGGCTATTTTGCGTCTGATAGCCATGAAATGAAGGGAAATATCAAAGTTTGCGAGAAGCGCTTGTTCAGGTGTTACAGCTAGAAAATATTAAAAAAATATTTTTCTAGAAATTAAATAAGCTCATTCTTTAACCAAGGAGTGTAAATCACACTCAGAATTTTCATCAAGAGATGTTTCAAAGAATATCTTATTTCTTTTAATTCGTTCGTCCGTCCAGTCCCACCATCTTATCTCGAGGCTTTGCTTAATTATGTTGGGCATAAATCGATACCTGATTATTTTTGCGGGAACCCCTCCGACGATAGCGAACGGCGGAACATCTGAAACTACCGTTGCGCCAGCTGCAATTACTGAACCGTGACCGACTGTTACACCTGCAAGAATATTTGCCTTGTCGCCGATCCAAACATTATGTCCTATTTCAACGCGGCTTCTGACAAATGCAGAAACAAACCCAAATCTTTTATTAAAATTTACTTGTTGATTGGGCAGGTCAGTACGATGATTTCCTGAATGAATTGATACAAATCTCCCAATGGCACAATATTTACCTATTCTAATATTTCCTCTAGCATTAAAATAACTATTGATGGCCGTATGTCTGCCGCAAATAATATTTCCAGTGATCATCCACGTGCCTCGATCACCTTTAATAAAGCCAGCCTTAATCATTTCAGGATTATCTAAGTTAAATGCACTAGATAGCTCTTCTGCTGAAAATATGCTCACATATGCCTCTCAGAATGATGTGCTTGTATCTTTTAGAAATATTTTTGCAATAATTATTATAACTTTTGAGCGCTTCAGCGCGCCTTCGAGATGCCTTGATCTATGTGTGAACGTTTGGCGTGCTTGCTACGAAAGCTGAAGTTAAGTCTGCCTATAACGATATTCCTTGGCGGGCTAAAGGTTGAAGGTAGGATCGGCTGGTTTTTTTTGATCAACAAATTTACTTCGCACGCGTGAGAACGCAACTACTGTTTTAAAAGATATCGTTTGCAGCTTGAGCTGCTGCCGGTTTCGTGGACAGCAGGTTAAGCTAGCATAGCGCGGGCCTCGAACTCCATGGGGCTGAGATAGCCCAGTTTCGAATGCCGGCGTCGCGGGTTGTAAAAGCGCTCAATGTGGTCAAACACGTCAGCGCGCGCTTCGTCGCGGGTGCGGTAGACCTTGCGGGCGGTCCGTTCAGTTTTCAACGACGAGAAGAAGCTTTCCATCGCAGAATTGTCCCAGACATTGCCAGCCCGGCTCATCGAGCAGGTGATGCCGTTGTCGGCCAGCAGGCGTTGAAATTGCTCGCTTGTGCCCCCACCCTGCCTCTTCAGTGAGACGAGGAGAGAAACTTTAAAGGGGAGTGAAAAATGGACGCCCGCACATATGGATAATGTATGTAAAAAGCTTACCCCAAGGCATATCCGACACCGCGGACGGTGCGCAGCGGATCCTCGCCGCCGTTCTTCATCAGCGCCTTGCGCAACCTGCCCACATGCACGTCGATGGTGCGGGTGTCGACATAGATGTCGCGGCCCCAGACCCGGTCCAGAAGCTGCTCGCGCGTCCAGACGCGGCCGGGCTTTTCCATCAGCGTGGACAGCAGCC
The DNA here is from genome assembly GCF_004683865.2 of Paracoccus liaowanqingii. Classification (NCBI taxonomy): domain Bacteria; kingdom Pseudomonadati; phylum Pseudomonadota; class Alphaproteobacteria; order Rhodobacterales; family Paracoccaceae; genus Paracoccus; species Paracoccus liaowanqingii. The sequence goes on from NZ_CP040758.1 coordinate 43,737, forward strand.
GGAACTCGGTCGGGCCCAGATGCAGCGACTGGCCGGCGCGGAAGACGCGATGCTCGGCCGCGTCCAGGATGATGTCGGCGAAGGACAGCCGCTCGCCCATGGTGGCGGGGCGGGTGCGGCGCAGCTGGGTGCGCAGCCGTGCCAGCAGTTCCACCACCGAATAGGGTTTCACGACGTAATCGTCGGCGCCCGTTTCCAGCCCCCGCACGCGGTCGACCTCTTCCGAGCGTGCCGACAGCATGATGATGGGGATGTTGCGGGTCGAGGGATCCGCCTTGACCTGACGGCAGACCTCGATCCCCGAGACTTTGGGCAGCATCCAGTCCAGCACGATCAGGTCGGGCTGTTCCTCAGCCACCAGCAGCAGCGCATCCTCGCCATTGTCGGCCATCACCACGTCAAAGCCCTCGGCCTCGAGATTGTAGTGTAGGACCTCGCGCTGCGCGCCCTCATCCTCGACTACCAGAACGCAGGGAGCTTGCCGTGCCATCGGTCACATCCCTCCGAGAGAAGTGGTCACCGGCACACTGTTGCTCTTGGGGCGGGCCTCGTCGGGCAGCTCGCCGGTGACCAGATAAATGACCTGTTCCGCGATCGAGGTCGCGTGGTCGCCCATGCGCTCGACGTTCTTGGCGATGAAATGCAGGTGCATGCAGGGGGTGATGTTGCGCGGGTCCTCCATCATGTGGGTCAAGAACTCGCGGAACAGCGCGTTGTACATCTGGTCGACTTCGAGGTCGCGCTGGCGCACGTCACGGGCCAGATCGGCGTCGCGGCGGATATAGCTGTCCAGCGCGTCCTGCAGCATCTTGTTGACCGCCTGGCTCATCCGGCGCAGTGCGATGCCCGCCCCCTCGATCTGCGGCATCTGCGACAGGACCTCGGTGCGCTTGGCCATGTTCTTGGCATAATCGCCCACCCGCTCCAGCGAGGCCGAGATTTTGATGACGGCCAGCACCATCCGCAGGTCGGTCGCGGTGGGCGCACGCAGCGCGATCAGGCGCGCGGCATCCTCGTTAATCTGGGCCTCCATCAGGTCGATGGCCTTGTCGCGGCGGCGCACATCGTCGGCCAGATCCTCGTCGCGCGTGTCCAGCGCGGTCGAGGCGTCGGTGATCGCGGCCTCGACCATGCCGCCCATCTTGACCACCATCGCCTGGATCGTCTCCAGGTCGCGGTCGAAGGCCGAGGAGATATGCTTGTCGCGGTTCATCGTGAAGTCCTTTCAGAACCCTGCAGGTCGTGGCATCAGCCGATCCGGCCCGAGATATAGGCCTCGGTCCGGCTGTCCTGCGGCCTGGTGAAGATGTCGTCGGTATCCCCGTATTCGACCAGGTTGCCCAGATGGAAGAAGGCGGTCTTCTGGCTGACCCGCGCGGCCTGCTGCATCGAGTGCGTGACAATCACCACCGAAAACTGCTGGCGCAGCTGGTCGATCAGCTCCTCGACCTGGCTGGTGGCGATGGGGTCCAGCGCTGAGCAGGGCTCGTCCATCAGCAGGACCTCGGGCGAGGTAGCCACGGCGCGGGCGATGCACAGGCGCTGCTGCTGGCCGCCCGACAGGCCGGTGCCGGGCTCGGACAGGCGATCCTTGGCCTCGGTCCACAGGGCGGCGCCGCGCAGGGCGGTCTCGACGATCTCGTCCAACTCGGCCTTGTTGCGGGCCAGGCCGTGGATGCGGGGGCCATAGGCCACGTTGTCGTAGATCGACTTGGGGAAGGGGTTAGGTTTTTGGAACACCATGCCGACTTTGGCGCGCAGCTGCACCGGGTCGACCTTGGAATCGTAGATGTTCTCGCCCTCCAGCAGGATCTCCCCTTCAACCTTCGCGCTGCTGATAGTGTCGTTCATGCGGTTCAGACACCGCAGGAACGTCGACTTTCCGCAGCCCGAGGGGCCGATGAAGGCCGTCACCGTCTTGTCCAGGATCTCGACGTTTAGGTCCTTAATGGCCTGCTTGTCGCCGTAATAAACCTGCACGTTGCGGGCCGTGATCTTGTTTTCGTTCTTGGCCATAATTCTGTCTACTCGCATGTCGTTCATGACGGGCCCCTTACCAGCGGCGTTCAAAGCGGCGGCGCAGCACGATGGCGACCGCGTTCATGACAAGAAGGAAGCCCAGCAGCACGATGATCGCGCCCGAGGACCTTTCGATGAAGGCCGGATCCGACCGCGACGCCCAGGCATAGACCTGAACCGGCAGGGCGGTGGCGGGGTCCAAAAAGCCTCCGTCCAGCGGCGAGGCGGGATAATCGCCCACAAAGGCAACCATGCCGATCAACAGCAGCGGCGCGGTTTCCCCCAAGGCGGTGGCCAAGCCCAAAATTGTGCCTGTCAAGATGCCGGGCATTGCCAGGGGCAGGACGTGATGGAACACAGTCTGCATCTTGGACGCACCCACACCCAATGCCGCGTCGCGGATCGAGGGCGGTACGGCGCGCAGGCTGGCTCGCGTCGCGATGATGATTGTGGGCAGTGTCATCAACGTCAGCACCAGTGCACCGACTAGCGTGGACGATTGCGGCAGTCCGGCAAAGTTGATGAATAGAGCCAGACCCAGGATACCATAGACGATAGACGGCACTGCAGCGAGGTTCGAGATGTTCACCTCTATCACGTCGGTGATCCAGTTCTTGGGCGCGAATTCCTCCAGATAGATCGAGGCTGCAACGCCGATGGGCAGCGCCATGATCAGTACTAGAAGCATCATGTAGGCCGAACCAATGATCGCCACGCCCAGGCCCGCGGCCTCGGGGCGCTGGTCGGACGCGTCGGCGGCGGTCAGGAACTGCAGGTTGAAGGCGGTCGTCAAGATCCCCGCCTCGGACAGGCGGTCGGCCAGCTGCAGCTGTTCGGGCGAAACGTTGCTGTCAAGCAGCGCCGTTTCCATCGTCACGCGGCCCTTCAGATATCCGTCCAAACGACTGGTGGCAAAGATCTTCACGTCCACCGTCTGTCCGATCAGATCAGGATCAGCCAGAACCCGGTCGCGCAGCTGCGCCGGGCCGTCCCGAGAAATCAGTGAGCCAACATTGCCCTCCTCGATCTCGTCAGTCGAAATCCCTTCGGCTGCCAGATAATCGACCAGCGAGGCGCGCAGCAGGTTGCCGTATCCGATGGTGGTGACGCTGGCCATCTCTGCCGGGTCGCGGTTGCCGTCCTCGTCCAGCTGCTCGGCGTCGAGCGTCACCGGAAAGGACAGGCTGGCTTGGAAGAACGCGCTGGTTCCGTCGCGAAAGATCGTGAACAGCATGATGAACAGCACCAGCAGGCTGATCGTAATCGCCCCCAGTCCGTACAGCATGAAGCGCTTTTCAGACCGGTTGCGGCGGCGCGTCAGTGCGTCTTCGACCAAGATCGATTTGTTCGGACGCCCACCCGAGGCGGGCAGGTCAGCGGCGGTGGCGTCGGTCATTCGTACTGCTCCCGGTACCGGCGCACGATGAGCAGCGCGACGATGTTAAGCACAAGCGTAAAGACAAACAGCGTCAGGCCCAAAGCAAAGGCCACCAATGTTTCGGGCGAGTTGAACTCTGTATCGCCGGTCAGCTGGCTGACGATCTTGACGGTGATGGTGGTCATTGCCTCGAACGGGTTCAGATCCATGCGGGCGGCGGCACCTGCCCCCATGGTCACGATCATTGTCTCGCCGATGGCGCGGCTGGCGGCCATCAAGACGGCCCCTACGATGCCCGGCAGGGCGGCCGGCAGCACCACCTGCTTGATCGTTTCCGACTTGGTTGCCCCCAGGCCAAGCGATCCATCGCGCATGCTTTGCGGCACGGCATTGATGATGTCGTCGGACAAAGACGAGATGAACGGGATGTTTAGGATGCCGATCACGATGCCCGCCGTCATGACCGAAGACCCGGAATTGCCCAGACCTAAGGGTTGAGCAAAATAATCGCGCAGGAACGGCCCCACGGTCACTAGGGCGAACAGGCCAAACACCACTGTCGGAATACCGGCAATGATTTCGATCATCGGCTTGAGGATCGATCGGGCAGTGGGCGAGGCATATTCGGCCAGATAAATGGCGGCAAAGATGCCAAGCGGTACGGCCACGATCATCGCCACCAAGCTGATATACAACGTGCCCCACAGCAGTGGCAGCAGACCTAATTCGCTGTTCCCGCGAAAATTGGGCGACCAGGTCAATCCGAAAAAGAAATCGCCGACTGGATAGAAGGTGAAGAACCGCGCCGACTCGCTCAGCAGCGACAGCACGATGCCAATCGTGGTTAGGATGGCGATCACCGAGGCTAGCGCCAGCAGGGCCAGGCTGACCCGCTCGACCCGGTTACGGGCGCGGAAGTCGCGGTCGGTGATGCGGACCGCATAGGCAAAGCCCGCCAGCGCCAGCACGATCACCAAGATGCTGCGCCCGATGGCGCCGAACGTCGCCGAGGCGCGGTAATCCTGTGCAGCGGCAAGAACCTGCGGCGTCACCTGCGCACCAAGCGCCACCCCCACGGCAGCCAGCGCCTGACGGACATCGGTGGATGCGGTGTTCAGTTCGCTGGCTTCGGTTTCGCTCAGCGCGCCGCGCGCGACGGCCACGTCGATCCCGGCCGCGACCCGGCGCACATCCCCCATCAGCAGGGTCATGGCACTGGGGTTCTCGACCTGCTCGGGCGGGAAATAATTCTGCAGCTGGCGTTCGATCACCAGCGGTTGGGCTAGCAGCCAGATGGCCAGCCCAAACAATGCCGGGACGGCGGCCATAATGGCCCCGTGCCAGCCGTAATGGGACGGCAGCGAATGCATACACCGGATGTTCCCATCAGCCGATGCCAAGGCGCGCCTGCGACAGACGACATACCCCGCCACGGCCAGAACAGCGATGAATGCAAAAAGAAAAAACACGCTCATGGCATGATCCTGACCGAACGGAAATCGGGGGCGGCGCGAACGCCACCCCTAGGCTTAATTGGATCAGTCTTCCAGCGCGCCCATGGGCGTGCGGTTCTCGACCATTTCCTGGGTCTCGGCCAGCTCCGGATCGGACACTAGGCCATAGTTGGCCAGCGGGCCGTTCGGGCCTGCCATGTCATCGGACACAAAGAAGGACACGTATTCCTGCAGGCCCGGGATTACGTCCAGATGCGCGTTCTTGACGTAGAAATACAGCGGGCGCGACACAGGGTATTCGCCCGAGGCGATGGTCTGGGTGGACGGTGTGACGCCGCTCATCGTAGCAACCTGCAGGGTGGCGGTGTTGTTCGAATAGAACGACAGGCCAAACACGCCGATGCCGTTGGCGTCGGCCGCGACGCGGGCTAGGGTTTCGGTATAGTCGCCGTCGATGTCGACCGACACGCCATCGGTGCGCAGCGTGGTGCACATGCCTTCGGCGGTGTCCTCGTCGGCGCCAGCTTCCATGAACACTTCCATGGCGCCCGTTTCTTCACAGCCGGCCAGGATCACGTTCTCGTCGAACACTTCACGGGTGCCATGACGGGTGCCCGGGATGAAGGCCAGGATTTCCTGGTCCGGCAGGTCCGAATTCACGTCCGACCAGCTGGTATGCGGGTTGGCCACGACTTCGCCGTCCACGACCACTTCGGCGGCCAGGGCGTTGAACCAGTCGGCGGGGGTAAAAGCGAACGATTCGCCGCCCACGGGCGAGGCGAAGACGATGCCGTCATAGCCAAAGCGCACTTCCATGATCTCGGTCACGCCGTTCTCGGTGCAACGGTCGATGTCATTCTGGGTGATGCGCGAGGACGAGTTCGCGATGTCGATGGTGTTTTCACCCACACCTTCGCAGAAGCGCTGACGACCGGCACCCGACCCGCCGGATTCGATCACCGGGCTGGGGAAATCGAAGTTTTCGGCAAATGCCTCGGCCACGATGGTCGCATAGGGCAGCACGGTCGAGGAACCGGCGACCTGCACCTGTTCGCGCGTCTGCGCTGCAGCGGCAAAAGCCGACAGAGCCAGAACGGATACTGCTGTCGCAGTTAGGCCAAAGGTCTTCATGCTTTTCTCCTTGGGAGGTGATGTTGCTGCGCTTGCCTACAGCAGTTTTGTGACCGCTATGCTATTTTAGCGTAACCGTTTTATGACAGCGCTATGTAGGAGAGCAGATTAGGGTAGGATAGCAGATCGGTTTGACCTGCTCACAAGCAGCTTCACCCTGTTCGCAGGCGGGGCCACGGTGGTCGGTCGTTCCTTTTGTGGATCACCCTTTCCCCTTCTTGCCTGATCATCCCTATTCCCGCGCCGGTCTTGCCGTAACCGTACCGCGTCTGAAATCTGCCGATCCAGGCTCAAAGCTCCTTGACAGGTAGGAACCAGGCCAGTCCGCGCCGGTCAGCGCTTGCTCCCTGGCGGGCTGCTTCGCCCGACACGGCTCGTCCCGGTTCCCACCTGTAGATCATTAAAGAGGGCTCAATTTTTACCATTGATAAGATTCCCTTTTTTGGACCCCTACCGGCACCGTGGTTCCGGTCGACCGGAACCACGGTGCCGGTCTCTTTTTGGTCTACCGGCAGGGTGGTTCAAGAAATTGGAATGAGATGTAAATTATTGGTTGTCAGACGCCCTCTGTCCGGCAGGCTGATTCCCGAATTTGGAATGGGGTGTCGTGTCTTGGAACAGCTGCCTGATCGTCGTCTTCAAGGATCCTGGGTCCAGACAGAGCGAGTTGCTCACGAGGCCTGGATGATCCTCATTGCCAAGTCCCCTATGGGTGCGCAGATCATGCACGCGCTGACGGCGAGGCTGGGCGACCATAATGCAGTCGTAATCTCTCAGGTCTCGCTTGCCAAAATCATCGGCCGATCGGAACGGGCTGTCCGAACCGCGATTTCGGTCTTGAAGGCGGACAACTGGATTGAGGTCCGGCAGCTCGGGAACGCTGCCACAGTGAATGCATATGTCATCAACGATCGGGTGGCTTGGACCGGCAAGCGCGATGGCATACGCTACAGCCTCTTCTCGGCGGCGGTGGTCGTGTCTGAGGAGGAACAGCCCGATCGGGAAAGCTTGGGCCGCCAGGCCGCTCTCCGTCGCATTCCTGACCTTCTGCAGAGCGAGGCCCAGATGCCGGCCGGCCAAGGTCTTCCGCCGATCTCGCAGCCCGCCCTTCCGATGATGGAGCCGGACCTGCCTGCGACGCGCCGGACCTACGACCTGGAGACCGGTGAGCTGCTAGACTGACCGGCCGGTCAGCCGAGCCCATAGTCCTTTGCGCTTCCGAGCTTCCTGTCCCGCTGGTGCGACTGGCGGCCAAGCTTCTTTTCCTCGGCCATGTCCAGACGCTTCTCCATCCCCATTGCCGAGACAAAGGGGCGTGCTGCCAGCACGGCGATGACCCGGGCGGCGTTGTCGCCCTTGATGCCGGCGGTGGCGGCCCGGGGCCTGCCCGGACCAGGCCCCGATGCACAGGATCAGCGCCCGCGCCTCCTGCGCACCGGCGCGCAGCGCGGTAAAATATGTGGCGAGCCGATCCGCGGGCGGACCATAGCTGCTCCAGACCCGCCGCCCATGCCGGCCAAAGGGGACGAAGCGCAGCCCCTCGGCCCCTGCCGCCATGTGGCTCGCTGACCAGACAGCCGGCTCGGCCACCTGCCCTGGTGGAAACAACTCGGCCATGCGCCACAGGGCCAGAACCTCAGGGCCGCGCGCCAGCGGGTGCAACGCTGTGAAGGCATCGACTGCCGCCAGAAAACTTAACGGCCGCGCCATCGAGCTCCCTGCCCTGCAGGCGCAGGTCCATGCTGGGGGAAGATGGCTCATCGGATGTGACGCGGCGATGCAGCCCGAGAAAGGCCGGCAGGTCCATCAAAGCCCCCTGCCCTTCCAGCCGCCGGACCGCCCACCGCGCCAGACGCAACGCCTCCGGGTCGGACGCCGCGCGGGCCTCCATCAGCTCGCGGCCGATCTCGTCTCGACCCAGCATCAGCCCCTGCGCCCGCAGCATCGCCTCGACCTCGACCTCGATGTTGACCAGGCGTTCGCGGGCCCCTGCGGCCTCCGCTGCGGGCAGCGCCAGCAACGTGGCCTCCAGCCGCCCGAGATCGCGGGCCGCAACTGCCAGTGCGGAGGCTTGAGCTGCCTGTGCGGCAAGTCAGGGCCGGGGATCAGCCAAAGACGACGTCTGGTCGATGAGCCAAAGCTCTATTTTAAATTTGAACGCAGTGTCTAGATAACTGTAGGCGTCATCTTGGCACCTTTATGAAGAGCACTAATGTATTTTCTGAGGACCGGTTGCAGCGGTTTACTGTTTGGCTACCAAGCGCACGAGAGCCCTGCGATTGGTCGTCATCCACTGAAGAAACAAAGCATATAATCGAGGGCGGATTACTTGCTTCTGTTTACAAACGGTTGTTTATTAGACGCATTACAGTTTGTAGAGCAGTCCCGAACATGCCCCTTATTGGCTATGCCCGCGTGTCGACCGAAGATCAGACCCCCCTGCCCCAGGTGCAGGCCCTGACCGCTGCTGGCTGCGCAAAGATCCACGAGGAATATGCCTCGGGCGGCGACCGGGCACGCCCGGTGCTGGCGCGGGTGCTGGAGCAGATCCGCAAGGGCGATACGCTGGTCGTGGTGCGCATCGACCGGCTGGCGCGGTCGCTGTCGCATCTCCTGGAGGTGATCGAGCGGCTGGAGGCCAGGGGTGCGTTTTTCCGCTCGATCGAGGATCCGATCGACACCGCCAGCCCTCAGGGCAAGTTCACGCTGCAGGTCCTGGGGGCGGCCGCCGAATTCGAGCGTGCCCTGATCCGCGAACGCACCAAGGCGGGACTGGCCAGCGCCCGCAGCGCAGGCCGCGTCGGCGGCAATCCCGGGCTGCGGGCCCGGGACCCGGCGGCGTTGCGCAAGGTCCGTCTGGCGCGCCACGAGGGCTACATGGACCGATTGTCCGGGACCGCGCAGGACTGGGTGCCTCTGGTTCGCCGCCTGCGCCCGGATATGGCATGGGAGGATGTGCTGCGCCTCGTCAATGCCCCCCTACCCCCGTCCCGCCACTGGACACAAGCTCGGCTGCTGCGCGCCACCCGTGCCTATGTCCGCGACGGCTTCCTGCCCGAAACCGTATTGGGTCGTGCGGCACGCTGCGATAGTGACGACCGCCTGCCCGCCCTCGTGGCAGCAATCCGGGGCGCAGACCCCGACATCACGCTGCAGGCGATCTGCGACCGGCTGGAGGCGATGCGCGAGCGCACCCCCCGCGGACGGACCACCTGGCAGCCCTCGTCCGTTAGGCTGCTGCTCCAGCGGGCTGGGAAGCTTGGCATGCTGTAAGAATTCTCAGAGAAAACTATCTACCCGCGTGCGCTGATTGTTGGTACTCGGCTAATACTAAGCATGGCGTCTAGCCCTTGCAGAGCAATGAGGCATGAATGCCAGAGGCGCTAATCTCTGTCACTATTTATGCAGAAATGCACGTGTGCACAAATGCACGTCCGAGCTTTTTGCACTACTCTCCGAACGCCCTGCCCGCCTCATGCCGGTTCCACAGCTCATTAAGTGCGTGCTCGATCAATTCAGAGTTAGTCATGTCCAACCGCGCCCGCAGGATCGCCACTCGTTCTAGGATCGGATCCCCCTTTTCAAAGTAGGCGCCAAGGTGCTTTTGTCCTACCCTCTTGCCCGAGCCTTTGGTCAGCGCAGGGTCAGCAACTAGCTTCTCCTCTAAGGGCGCGGGCTCTGCCACCTTTCCCATAGCCGCCAGTAGCGGGTTTGCTTTCTTCATCCGTGCACCTTTGCCCTCTTACCTTTTTACCTTTATGCAATCGTGCACACGTGCATTCCAGCACAATTGCTTATTTGCAATTTCGTAATTCTGCACGAACCCACGCCCAGAGAGCCGAAACTTCGTCGGCAGCCTTTCCTGCGTTGGCGAGCTCTTGGACTGTAAGGCCCGCGGCACTGGCATCTCGGTGGGCCTTCCGGCGATGCAGCACGACTGGAGCTGTCTGCGCGCCCATCGCCTCAATTACTTCTCGGGTATAGGCTACCTCCGCCGGGCCAGTCGGATTCGCCATGTTCACCACAGCGAAGACGGGACGGGAGAAGCCGCGGCACAAGCGAAGTGTGCGCGGCATCTGTTCGAGAGGCTCGACATCGGGAGTTGTCGGGATCAGCACCAAGTCAGCGACCTCAACAGCAGCCGGCGCTTCGGTCGAACGGGCAGGGGGCGTGTCGATGATGACCAGGTCGGCTGCATCTTTTGCCTGCGATAGCTTCTTCGGCAATTCGTTCTCAGTTGAGAACACAACAACGGGCATGTCCGCCTCGCGCCGCTCTGCCCACTGGCTAACACTCTGCTGCGCGTCCATATCGATCATTAATACTGACAGCCCATCGCGAGCCGCCGCAACTGCCAGAGAGCGCGCGAGGGTCGATTTTCCTACACCGCCTTTCTGCATTGCAATTGTGATCACTTGCATTCTTGCCCCTTTGCTTTTGTGCACACCTGCACAGTTGCATTTTTGATTATTGTACGCTTATTCGTCCCAGTTGATGATCTCGGGGGGTATCACGCTGAACAGATCATCTTGCTTCTCCTTCTGCGCCTGCCACTGGGCCTTTTGCTCTTCAACCGATTTAGTCCACCAGGACAACCTAAGTTTCGTCACCTTCCGTCCTTGCTTTTCTGCCACGTCGACGGAGCAAGAGAAGGGGGCTAGCGCATTCACCTCAGCGACGGCCGGCTCGATAGCTTTGCGACGCAGCGCCGCGAAAGGGCCGAGCTTGCCGTGGGGCACGCCCAGGTAGTCGCGTAGCTCGTCAGTCTCAAAGTCGTTGTAGATGATGTGCTTCAATCCGATGCGCTTAGCGATCATCTCATAAAGCGCCATGCCATATTTCGTCCCGAAGCCGTGGAGAATTTGCATCTCTAGGCGGGCAAAGATCTGGCTGTCACGGAGAATTGGTAGAAGCTTTGAGTGCAACTCATAAGTCAGCATCGTTGCGATTCCTGGGCCGAACTTCTCTACGTCTGTCGGACCAAGGAGGTGAACGTTGCGGGTCGAACCATCGGACATGCGCACACGCACAACAGTCTGCATCAGGCTCAAAATTGCCTCGGTGACGCGGTCGTTCGAGGTGTGGTTGCCTCGAAGCTCAGAGAAAGGAATTCGGTACTCTTGCCCTTCAGCCGCCATGTCGGGGCCAAAGGCGTTGGACAGCAGCTGATTGTAAATACGCCGAGCAGCCAACGTAATCTTCTCGCCCCCACGCACCTCGATCAATTCAGCCGGCTTGATGACCTCACCACGGCGCTGGAACGCCCCGAGAGTACCGCTATTGCTATCGTGACTTTTTGGGCGAGGTTCGTCCTGCATCTAATGTGACCTATCTTGCATGCTACGTCACATTAGTCGGAGATGTTACGGATTTGAAAGCATAATGGCGGAGATCGGCCTGAAATTGCTGCAACCTCGCCCCAAAAGTCACCATGCGTATAAATCGGGTTGGGGCAAAGCAAAGGACCTCGCCCCAAAAGTCACCATACCTCGCCCAGAAAGTCACCTTACCTCGCCCAAAAAGTCACCATACCTCGCCCCATAGGTCACAGTCGCGCTATATTTTTTATTTAATTCAAAGGCTTATTTACGTTAAAATAAGAAAACTAAAAAAGAAAAAAAGAACAGCGAAATAGGGGACACCCAGCATGTCCCCTAAACGTAAAAACACAACCGTGCTCGACTGGCCCGACCAGCTCTCAATGGCACCGCCCGAGCTAACCGTCCGGCCTGGTCTTATATTGGGGAGGGTTGTCTCGCACGCATAACCAGCCGCGATGCAGCCCTGAAACACCCCATGAAAGGCAGTCCGAATGCGGTCACGTTCCAACGCGGTGAGACGGCACCGGTGAGGCAAGGGCATCGGACGATCATTCGCAACTAGGGCCTGTTGACGTTCATCTTAGCTGAATGACTGTGGCTGCAATCGAGATGAACGCCTTGAAGCTTTCGTCGGTTTTGCACGAGCGCATGGCGATACCCCGGTTTTCCTTGAGCTTTCCAAAGTAATTCTCAATCAGATGGCGCCATTTGTAGGTGTCCTTATCGAATGCGGCGGGAAACCGTCGGTTGGCTTTTGGCGGGATGACCGGGACAATCCTGCGTTCGCTCAGCTCGGCTCGCAGCCAATCGGCATCGAAGGCGCGGTCGGCGAGCAGGTAATCAGCACTAAGGTTACTGATCAACTCTGGCACCGCGCGCAGATCATGTGCCTGCCCTGGCAGGAGGCGGAAATCGACAAGGTTTCCAAGGGCGTCCGTCAACGCCAATATCTTGGTCGTCATGCCGCCCCGCGAGCGCCCTATGGCTTGGCTTTGAGTCCCCCTTTATGGATGGCCCGCCCCTCCCGCCGATCTCCGTGTAGGATGTCGGTGTTCAATGGAGGAAGGAGCGGACCATGAGCATTGTGATCGTTGGCATCGACCTAGGCAAGAACAGCTGCAGCATCGTCGGTCTCGACAGCCTGGGGACAGTGGTGGTGCGACGGCGATTGCGTCGTGACGGCGTCATCGCCTTCGCGTCGAAGCTGCCGGCCTGCATCATGGCCATGGAGGCGTGTTGCGGCGCTCATCACATGGGACGGTCGCTGGCAGCACTGGGGCATGAGGTCCGGCTGATGTCGCCGGAATATGTCCGGCCTTACGTCAAGGCGCAGAAGAATGATGATCGCGACGCTGAGGCCATTGCCGAAGCGGCAACCCGACCCACCATGCGCTTTGTCGAACTCAAGAGCGAGGAGCAACTCGACGTCCAGACGTTGCATCGGGTGCGGGATCGACTGGTCGGAGAACGCACGTCGCTGACCAACCAGATCAGGAGCCTTCTGCTGGAACGGGGACATGTCGTAGCACAGGGCCATGCCCGGTTGCGCCACCTGCTCGCTGACATGCTCGACCCCGGCACGGGCAGCCTCAGTCCCCGCATGGCTTTCCTGCTCGGCGACATGCGCACGCGGTGGGACGAGCTTGACCGCCGCATTGCCGCTTTTGACGCCGAGTTCGCGGCCATGGCTCGGACCGATGAGCGAGCACGGCGGCTGACAAGCATTCCGGGCATCGGTGCGCTGAATGCCACCGCATTGGTCGCCGCTGTCGGCAACGCCGCGACATTCACGAAAGGACGCAATCTGGCCGCCTGGCTGGGTCTGGTGCCCAGGCAGGCGACAACAGGAGGCAAACCGAAACTGCTCGGGATCACGAAGCGCGGCAGTCGATACCTGCGCAAGATGCTGATCCAAGGCGCGCGATCTGCCATGCCAACACTGGCAAAAGCGAATTCTGCCGTAGGCGCCTGGCTGCGTGCACTGCTTGTGCGCACCCATCCCAACGTCGCTGTTGTCGCCCTTGCTGCGAAGATGGCCCGCACTGTCTGGGCGCTTCTGCGGCACGGGCGAAACTATGAAGCCGTGCCGCAGGCGGCCGGTTGAGGAACACGCGCCCGTCTTGAACACAGCCGGGCGCAACGAGCTGCGAGTGGTGAAAGGAAGATGGCCTGACAGTTGATCGGCGTTGCAAAAACCTCCGGCGCAAAATGGCCCACTGAGGCCGGCCCCTTTATGAGGATTGTGACGCGCGGATCTCCATCTTGGCGGCGGCCTTTGTGCCGACATGCCGGATACGTTTGTGCAGACTGATCATGTCATCAAAAATTTCCGCTTGCAGACGGGGCGGGCCATACGTTTGCGCCCTGACCAGAACGGTGAACCTTGACAATCGAGCCGTCGATCATTGCGTATTCAAAGTCGGCGACCGTGCTCAAAATTTTGAACATTCTGTAGAAAGCGTCAGCCTTCACCCACCGGCGAAAACGCTTGAACACAGAATTCCACTTTCCAAACTCATCGGGCAATTCGCGCCACTGAGCACCCGTCCGCACGATCCACAGGACCGCCTCGACGAACAGGCGCGGATCGCGCCCCGTTTGGCCAGGATCAGACCGTTTTCCGAGGCAAAAGGGTTCGATGATCGCCCATTGGGCATCGGTCAGGGCACGTCGGGTCAAGGTTGCTCTCCACTCTTTGCGACCTTGAATCAGACCTCAGCTGAAGTGTGAATCCCGAACGTCAACAGACCCTAGTTGCAGGCCAAGGATCAGACATTGTGAGAGGCTTTGGGCAGTGTCCCCGGTGGTGGTGTAGGAGGCCGCGCGCGGAGCCTCCGGCGTAGCGCAGCGCGCGGCCGCGGGTGATGCTGGCGGTCCACCGCCGATCTTCGGAAAAGGTTCGGGTTGCGACACTTGGAACCAACAACGGAGATGACGATGACCGACGACAGAATGGCGCTGATCGAGCTGGTTGAGAAGGAGGTTGACGGCGACCTCGTGCGCGAGATGCTGGCCTTTGCGGCCGGGCGCATCATGGAGGCCGAGGTGGAGGCACGGACGGGTGCAGCCAAAGGCGCGCGCACGCCGACGCGTGAGGTTCAGCGTAACGGATATCGCGACCGTGACTGGGACACACGCGCCGGACGGATCGCGCTGGAAATCCCGAGGCTGCGCAAGGGCAGCTACTTCCCGAGCTTTCTGGAGCCACGCCGCACGGCCGAGAAGGCCCTCGTGGCTGTAATTCAGGAGGCCTACGTCCACGGCGTCTCGACGCGGTCGGTCGACGATTTGGGTCAAGGCCATGGGCGCGGGCGGCATGTCCAAGAGCCAGGTCAGCCGCCTCTGCGCCGAGATCGACGAGCGCGTGAACGCGTTCCTGTCCCGGCCTCTGGAGGGCGCGTGGCCCTATCTCTGGCTCGATGCGACTTACCTCAAGGTCCGCGAGGGCGGGAGGATCATCAGCCGTGCCGTGATAATCGCCGTGGCGGTCAACGAGGACGGCAAGCGTGAGGTGTTGGGTGTGGCCACAGGTCCCTCGGAGGCTGAAACCTTCTGGACCGAGTTCCTGCGTAGCCTCGCCGACCGCGGCCTACGCGGCGTGAAGCTGGTGATCGCCGACGATCACAAAGGCCTGCGGGCCGCCGCACGCCGCGTGTTTAACGCCACCCAGCAGCGCTGCCGGGTTCACTGGATGCGCAACGCTCTGGCGCACGCCCCGGCCAAGCAGCGCACCGCCGTTGCGGCAATGCTGAAGACGATCTTCGCGCAGGAGACCAAGGCCGAGGCCGAAGCCCAGTGGGAGATCGTGGCTGACGCGCTTCGCGACAAGCAGCCCAAACTCGGCGCCCTGATGGACAGCTCCCGCGACGACGTGCTGGCTTACATGTCCTTTCCCCGCGAGCACTGGACCCAGATCGCCTCGACGAATCCGCTGGAGCGGGTGAACCGCGAGGTGAAGCGGCGCGCCAGACGTCATCGGCATCTTCCCGAATGACAAAGCCATCATTCGCCTCGTCGGCGCGCTCATGCTCGAGACCAACGACGAATGGGCGGTCGCCCGGCGATACATGTCGCTTGAAACGCTCGCCCGCGTCACCGACAATCACAACGTCAGGCTGCCCGCCGTGGCCACCTGATCAAGCCCTGACCTCTCCGAGGGTCGGCACTCTTACACCACGCTGTGGGACACTATCAGGCTTTGTTCACCTGCCTCATAGAGAAGCAGCCAAATGAAAGCACTCTTTCACCTGGCCGGCCAAGCCTGCTGCCACGACTGCAGATGGCAAACGCTCCGGAAATGCCAGTCTACATTCGATGCACGTCGATAGATTGCAACTGGCACGAAGCATACAATACACGCATAAGGCGAATTTACATACAGATCACAAATTGGTGACAAGTTCTGCACTGACATGCCAATAAATTCAGACAATGCAAGAAATGCACACATTCAGACTTTAAGGTTGTGAGAGGTGATGGCGTCAAACTATTGTATAAATTAGAAAAAAAATATAAAAAACGTGTGACTATGAGAACCAGAATAAAACAGGCATTTCGCTACCCTCTTGCATCATCTGGACTTAACTGTCTATTTAGATAGGTGAGGACGCCGGAGACCTCTGTTGGCCTAAACAGTTGTCATTTTGTCGGCACCCCAAAAAACGTATGTCTATGACAGTGGAACGGTCCGATGACCTTTGCCTATTCGATTGCGGTTGACCCTACGCTGGCCCGCGTCTGCGACGGACTTCTGGAACGCCATCTGCCACCGACCCTGCTCGGCATGCTAGATGTCGCGGAGACCGACGGACCCGTCCCCGGGCGCACCTGCCTGGCGCAGCTGATGCCGCTTGGCGCCGGCGCGGACGAGGCGAAGCGGCTGTCCGAGAGCGGGCATCACGGGCTGCCCGTCATCGAGGTCGATCCCGAGCATCCCGAACTGCTGGCCGAGCGGGTCACCGCGCTTCTGGTCGAGCGGCTGCAGCGCAGCGAGACGACCGCCGCTGCGTCGCGCGAAGCGGCCGCACTGCTGCGGCGCGAGAACATCTCGGGCGCGGGGCGGTTCCGCGAGATCGAAAGCTTCCTGCACGCGCTTGGCAATCCGCATGTGGCACAGTCCCTGAACTGGGAGCCCTCGGGTACCGTGGCGGAACTGCCCGCCGACGGCTCGGTCGTTCAGCATCTGCCCCTGAACATCGTCAGCATCACCGCGATCGACCTGTGGCTGCCCGAGCGCCTGCATGTCCGCAACTGCGAGATCCGGGTGTCGCTGCAGGACAGCACCGGCGACGAGCATGCGCTGGCCGAGATCCCCGACGAGATGCGGATCGGGTCGGGATGGGTGCGCTTTGCCCTGCCGATGGCGCTGCAGGGGGATGCGCGCAACTGCTCGCTGATCCTGCGCAATGCCGGGCCCGCGCGGCTGGTGGTGGGTCTGGGCATGCGCATGCCCGATGCCCGCTTCACCGCGCAGGGCGACACGATGCCCGGCGACCAGGTCCTGGCGCTGCGGGTCTGGAAGGCGCTGGCGGGCGCCTCGATCCCCGAGCGGCGCGACGCGCCGATGATCGATCCGCGTCTGGAGATGACGGCCAGCCTGCTGCAGCCCTCGGCTTTGCCCGCGCCCGAAATCTTCGGCATGCCGAGCTCGGCCACGGATTACATCACCGCCGATTTCTGGGCGGCCGAGGATGCGATCATGGTCCATCCCTCGCGCAGCGGCGCCGTCTGCGCGGTGATCCGCGACGTGCCGATGCGCGGGCTGCTGCAGCTGTCGGCGGTGGTCAACACCGGCCATGCCCGCTCGCCCAACCTGAACTTTGCCATCGGCGTCACGCCGCATCGCGCCATCGGCCGCGACGGCATCTGGGAAAGCTGCATGGGGTCTTGGGTCCACGGCCTGCCCGCGAATGGTTGGGGCCAGGTCCATTGCGTGCCTAAGGGCCCGATCGAGCGGGCTGACATCTATCTGGCCACTTCGCTGGCCCAGGACATGCCCAACGAGCACAGCTGGGGTCTTTTCCGCAGCTTCCGCGCCGTGACCGGCCAGCGTGCTACGCAGGAGGAATAGCAATGCAGCACAGCCCGATCCGTCTGGTGCCCCCGCAGGTCACCGTGGTCATCCCGGTCAAGGGACATCCGGTGCTGCTGGACGACGCCATCGCCTCGGTCCGCCGCGAGATGGCCGAGGGCGTGATCCTGCGGCTGGTCGTGGTGAACGACGGCTGTGCCTATACCGAGACGCGGCAATGCCTGGACGACTGGCAGGCACGGATGGGGTCGCAGATGCTGGTGCTGCACCATGCCAATGGCGGGCTGTCTTCGGCGCGCAACCGCGGCATCGAGGCGGCGCTGCGGATGGATCCGGGGCTGGACGCGATCTTCCTTCTGGACAGCGACAACCTGCTGGCCGAGCGCGCCGGGCTGACCATGCGCCATCTGCTGGAGACGCATCGCGATCAGGACTGGTTCTATCCCGAGTTCGACTTCTTCGGGCAGGCCGGCAACTATCGCACCGAGCCCGCCTTCAGCCCGCTGCTGCAGGCCGAGGCCAACCAGTGCGACGCGGGCAGCCTGATCCGGCGCCGGGTCTTCGATGCCGGCCTGCGCTTCGACGAGGAAATGCGGCAGGGCTACGAGGACTGGGATTTCTGGCTGCAGGCGGCCAAGGCCGGCTTCACCGGGCGGTCTGCGCGCCGGCCCCTGCTTTTGTACCGCAAGCGTCCGGCCAGCATGCTGAGCCATTCCCACGAGGTCGACCAGGATCTGCGCCGCTTCCTGCGCCGCAAGCATGCCTGGCTGTTCAACCCGGCCGCGCTGGTCGCGCTGGAGGCGGCCAGCTTTCCGCGCTTCGCCCTGATCACCGGCGAGGGGCGCCAGGTCTCGACCTGCGTCGATCCCGATCACCAGACCCCGGTCGCCACGCCCGAGTTCGAGCGGATGGTGCTGGCCGCGATGGCCGATCCGCATGCCAACCACGCGCCCGCCTACATGATCTTCCTGCGCGAGGGGGTCGAGGAGTATCTGCGCGCGGCGCGGCTGCTGCACGGGGTCCTGTGGAATTTCGAGCGCCGGGCGCTGCGCAACCCGCATGACCTGGACCTGCTGTTCCTGGACCGCCATCCGTCCGGCGGCCATGACATCGCCACCGACAGCGGCAATCCCGACCGCGTGCCAGATGCGATCTGCCTGCGCCTGTCCACCGCCCAGGACTGGGTGCAGCGTGGGGCCGAGGACCGGCTGCGCCAGCTGGACCTGGTGCCCACGCAGGAGGACGTCTCCAGCTGGACGCTGCGCGCGCCCGCCCATGTGGGCGGGCTGGCCGGCGGGGCGGCGGCGGGCGAGGTGCTGCGCGGGACCATGCTGGCGCTGCTGCGCAGCCCCTATCTGGGCGCGCTGCAGACCGGGTGGGGCTGGCGCCATCCCGGCGCCGCGATCAGCCGCGACCGCACCGTGCAGATCCCCCGGAACGCGGTCGATGGCGGGGTGACCTTCCCGCTGCTGCGCGCGCCGGGCAAGCACGACATCGCCATGGTGCTGCCGATCTTCAACATCGGCGGCGTGGAACGCGTGGCCGCCAGCATCGCACGCGAGCTGGTCACCGCCGGTCACCGGCTGCATCTGGTCGTCCTGAGCGACCGGCCCATCGACACCGACGCCTGGTCGCTGGAGCCCTTCTCCACCATCACCTGGCAGGCCGACAACGATGCTCTGGACTGGAGCGGCGAGGAGTTCCTGGGCACCGCCGAACCCCGATGGGGGCAGGGGGCTGAGGGCACCGATCTGATGGGGCTGCTGGGGGGGATGGACGCCGTCATCAACGCCCATTCGGCCGCGCTGCACAAGGTCGCCGACCGGCTGCGCCGCCGGGGCGTGCTGATGATCGACCACGAGCATCTGGTCGAACGCTCCACCTATGGCCGTGGCTACGGGCCTCCGCAACTCGCCCTGGCCTACGAGCAGGCCTACGATCTGTTCCTGACCTGCTCGGAGGGGCTGCTGGGCTGGATGCATGCCAATGGCGTGCCGCGCGAGAAGCTGATGCCGGTGGTCAATGCCCCGGGCTATCCGATGTCGCGGGCCGAGCAGGGGTTCATGACCGCCGCGCGCGCCACCGCCCGGACCCGCCGCCAGCCGCTGCGCGTGCTGTTCCTGGGCCGGCTGGACAAGCAGAAGGGCATCGACCGCGTCTGCGCCGTCGCCCATGCGCTGTCCGATCAGGCCCCGCGCATCACCCTGTCGGTCGCCGGACGCGCCATCGTCGAGGAGGACGGCGCGGCGCTCAGCTGGCCCACCGAGACGCGCTTTCTGGGCGCGGTGCGCGGCCCGGCGGCGATCTCGGAGCTGCTCGGCCAGACCGACATCCTGATCCTGCCCTCGCTCTACGAGGGGCTGCCGCTGTCGGTGCTGGAGGCGCAGCGCTGCGGCGTGGTGCCGATCGTGGCCGAGGCGGGGGCCGTGCGCGAGGCGATCGAGGACGGCCATAACGGCTTTGTCGTCCCGCAAGTGGACTGCGCCGAACAGATGGTCGCCCGCATCCTGATGCTGGACGGCGACCGCGCCCGGCTGGCCGCCATGGCCCAGGCCGCCGCCGAGACCAGCCGCACCTGGGCCCAGGCTACCGAAGGTCTGCGCGACTGGCTGGACCAGCGGCTACCCGAGTTTCCCGCACCGGCCCCGGCCGATGCGGTCCGCCCCAGATACGTATTTTCTTAACGGAGTAGAGTATGCCGCAGACCATCCACGACAGCGCGGTCCGGAATTTCCAGATGGCCGCCAACCTGCTGATCGCCCTGCAGGGCCGCAGGCTGGTGCTGACCGGTGAGGCCGCAGCCCTGCTGGACGGACGTCCCAAGGCCTTGCTGAGCGAGGGCTACAACGCCCTGTCGCCGCGCTTCGGCATCTGCATCCCGCAAGATACCCGAGGCGAGTTCTCGATGACCCCGGAGGGCGACGGGCTGGAGTTCCGCAATTCCGGCGCGACCTGGATGACCATGGAGGGGCTGGTCTCGTCCATGGATCCCTGCAGCTGCTATCTGGATGCCGATGTCGCCTTCCCCACGCCGACCGTGGCTGACGTCTTCCTGCGCGACTTCACCGATGCCGGCACGATCCGCGACAGCCTGCAGACCGAATGGCTCTTGGGCAACGACCGCGCCACCGTCTGCAAGCTGGAGCTGCCCGAGGCGGCCGATGATGTCGCCAACCGCCGCATCGTCATCCACCTGCGCCAGCCGCCGGTGCGCTTCACCATCCGCAAGCTGGCAATGACGCTGATCTGACCTCCCGGAAGGGGCCCGACTTGGACCTGAAACTGCACGTCGATTTCTGCTTTTCCTGCCCCGGCGGCCGGGTCGTGGCCGCCGGTTGGAGCCAGGACCCGCGCCCGGCGCTGATGATCCATGCCGGGTCGGCCTCGCTGCCGCCCGCGCATCTGGTCCGCTTCGCGCGGCGCGACCTGCGCTCGCTGGAGCCCTTCGGCTATCTGGCGGTCTTCGACCTGTCGGATCATCCCGACGCGCTGGACGATCCCTCCGAGGACGTCTTCCTGGCCGTGGGCGCCGAGCATTCCCGCATCGGCGGCGCGCGCCTGTCCTCGGATGCGCGCAGCATGGTCGAGATCGGCGTCGACGAGGCCTTCTTCGCGCTGCTGCGCCTGATGGCCGAGGGCGCGGTCCCGATGCCCGACCGGGCGCTGTCGGGTCCGGTCATCACCCGCATCCGCGCCGCCCGGGCGCTGCCCGCCGAGGCCGAGACCCATGCGCTGAGCGTGGATCTGGGTCAGGTGGCCGGGGCGGGGCAGGGGGTCGCCTCGGGCTGGTTCCTGCCCACCGCCGCGACACAAGGGGCGCTGCACGCGCTGGCCTTCGACGACCGGCAGCTGGCGCGGGTCACCATGGCTCAGGGCGCGGTGGCACGCACCGATCTGGCCGCCTATGCCGACCGCTATGTCTATGGCGGCCGCGACGGCTGGCTGGCGGCCTTCCGCTTCGCGGGCCCGGCCAGCGGCGCGGCGCGGCTGCTGGTCATGCTGCCGGAGCAGCTGGCGGAGTCAGGTGTTATTCATCCGCTGACGCAGGTGACCGTGCCGCAGATCGCGCGGCTGCTGGTCGAGGCCCGGCTGTGGCAGGAGGATCCCGAGGGCGCCGATGCGCTGCACCGCGCCACGCTGGCGGCCCCCGGCGCGCCCGCCATCGCCCTTCCCGACAGCCCGCCGCTGCCGGACGATGCGCCCCTGCTGCTGATCCTGGATCACGACCTGGCCGCGCCCGATCTGCGCGACGTGCTGCGCCGTGTGGCGCAGGCCACCGGGCGCGGCATCGACCTGCACCTGCTGCGCCCGACGCTGACGCCCGATCTGCGCGACGCCATCGCCGGGGCGGCACGCGAATGCCCTCAGCCCGTGCGGATCGTCGCCTGCACACCGCAGCCTCCGATCGCGGCGCAGGGTCCGGCGCTGCTGGTCTATGCCCGCAGCTCGGTCCTGTTCCATCTGGCGGGGCGGCTGCCCGTCCGGGGCGAGGTGCCGGGGCACGACCTGCAGGTGCTGGCGCTGGACGTCCTGGCCAGCCTCCCCGGCGGCGCGGGGCGGATCGCCGCGCGCTTCGGCACCGATCGCCCGGCCTTCCTGTGCTGGGGCGATGCCGCAGGGCTGCTGCCCGCGCTTGCGCCGCTGCTGGGCGATGCGCTGGTGCCCGAGTCGGCCTTCCGGCAACTGGCCGCGCAGATGGACGCGGCGGGGCGGCTGGCGATCCTGCCCGCCGATCCTACCGGCTTTCATGCCGGCGATCAGGGGCCCTTCGCGGCGCCTCTGTTCGACAGCCTGACCGGGCATGATTTCGACGCGCTCTCGGCCCGTCTGGTGCAGGAGGACGCGCGATGACCCGCACGGTGATCATCTCTCATTCGCATCCCGCCCTGCGCTACGGCGGCGGCGAGGTCGCGGCCCATCGCCAGTTCCAGCACATGCTGGCGGGCGGCGAGGATGTCTATTTCGTGGGCTCGACCATCGGCCCCGAGGATGGCGCGCGCTTCTTCGGCCCGGCGCAGCGGGTGCTGTCCTTCTCGGACCGCGACTTCTGCCTGCGCGGGCTGGGAATGGACGCCTTCGTGATGGAGCATCCCCGGATCGAGACCGAGGACTGGCTCTTGGACTTCCTGCTGGCGCTGGAGGGGGACGTCTACCACTTCCACCACTTCTGGAACATCGGCGCGGGCACGCTGCGCCGGTTGCGCGCCGCCCGCCCGCAGGCGCAGATGATCTGCACCCTGCACGAGATGACCGCGATCTGCGCCAATCACGGCCAGATGGTGAAGACCAGCGGCGAGCTGTGCCATGCCGCCTCGGACGTGGCCTGCGCGGCCTGCCTCAAGCGCTCGCCCGCCGACTTCATGCTGCGCCGCGCGCGGATGGCGGGCATGCTGGACCTGTTCGACGTGCTGCTGTCGCCCAGCCAATTCATGGCCGACCGCTTCGAGGCCTGGGGCACCGCGCCGGGCCGGGTGGGGGTGATCGAGAACGGGCTGGACCACGGCGACCGGCCCCCGGTCCAGTCCCAGGCCGACCTGACCCGCCGGTCGCGCCGCTTCGCCTTCTTCGGGCAGGCGACGCCCACCAAGGGCCTGGACGTGCTGATCCGCGCCACGCAGGAGATCGATGCCCAGATGCGTGCGCAGAACGTGGCCCCGCCTGTCGCCGCCCCCGCGCCCGCCAAGGCGTCGGCCCGGTCCGCGCCGCGGGCTGCGGTGCCGACCGCCCCGCTGGCGCCGATCTCGCTGGAGATCTACGGCGTCACCGCCGAGGGGTTCGCCGCGCTCTGGCCCGCGCTGACGCCGCCCGATTGGGTGCGCTTTCGCGGCCGCTACCGACCCCAGGACTGCATTGCGATCATGCGCCGCTTCGGCTGGATCGTGATCCCCTCGGTCTGGTGGGAGAATTCCCCGGTGGTCATCCAGGAGGCCCGCGCCGCGGGCACGCCGATGATCGCCTCGGATATCGGCGGGATGGCCGAGAAGACCGCAGGATGGGGCGTCCAGTTCCCCGTCGGAGACCCCGACGCCCTCGCCTCAGCGATCCTGTCGGTCCACGACCGCCCCGAGATCCTGGCCCAGCACATCGCCCTGATCGCCCCGCCGCTGGATATGGCGGGGTTCATGAAGGAATGGCGGGTGGCGTGTGATATCTAACCTCCTTAAATTCTCGATGCACTTAACAATTAGTACTATAGTCAGCAGCGCTTACCTGAATCGTTCCAAGTTATCTATGTTTAAATACCTAAATTATTTGGTTGCGTTGAAACAGCACCTCGCTGAGCGCATTGCGATCTTAAACTATCTCTTCCCTGTGCAGCACTAAAGGAAAACGTAATGCGAGTGGCTGTTTTCACGATGTCCTATAACGAGGATGTCACGCTACCAATATGGGTTAAATACTATGGAGGACTGTTTGGACGAGAGAACCTTTTTGTCATCGACCATGGCTCCAATGACGGATCAACGGAGGGATTGCATGGCGTCAATTTAATAAAACTGCCTAGAACGGCATTCTCCGACCTTAAAAGATCCAAAATGATCAGTGACTTATGTGAAAATTTTTTAAATTTTTATGATTACTTTATTTATACGGATACCGATGAGTTTCTTTGCGTCGATCCGAGTAAGCACAAGGATTTGAAGACTTATCTTCAAGAAGTTAGACCAGAATATGAGACTGCAATAGGCTTAAATATTTTTCACAGCTTTGACGAAGAACCTGAATTTAATTCAAGTCGAAAAGTCTTATCTCAGCGTAACTATGTCTACTTCATGGCTTCAATGTGTAAAACGCTTATAACCAAAGAGCCCATAAAGTGGGGAGGTGGGTTTCATACCTGTGACAAGCGCCAATCGTTTGGAGAAGTATACAATTTTCACTCGAAGTTTATGGATAGGGGCATCGCGCTCGACCGGTTGCGTGTTCTCCGAAATATTCCGAGAGATGGAAATTTTGGAAATCACCAGATGATTTTAGATCATGATTTAATGCTTGCGTACGCTCAGATAAACTCACGGCATAGAGGGAGTGACTTCGAGTTCTCGGAAAACATAAATGAGCTGTTATCCCTTGTAGAATTGGATGCATCCGGGAAGTACGTTTATGATCTCGATTACAACGGAGACACTCCATATCATTTGCGGAAAATTCCAGAAACTTTTAAGGGTGTCTTCTGATGTTCACTTATATAAAAGTATTTGGAGAACGAAACAGTGGAACTATCTATCTGACTGGACTTATTCACGAGAATACCAATGCGATAATCCTGCAAGGCGATACGCGCGGGAGAGGCGGGCAACTGCGAATGGAAAACGAAGTATTTTCCGCCGCGTATACCTCTGACAACGACTACCTGCAGGATATGGATCACTTTAGAATCCTTAACTCCGACTTCGGCTGGAAGCATGCTAAGCCGCCAATCGACACAATCGAATTTTCTCCATATAAAAAATTAACCAAATTTATATTTACGACAAAACATCCTGCCTTCTGGCTCCAGTCAATACACAAGCGTCCATACAACCCTAAAATAGGAAGAATTGGAACTTTCTCAGAATTTATACGCACACCTTGGCCAGTTTCTCGACGGGACAATCTGGACTGCGAAGTTCTTGATAATCCGATTGAGATATTCAATAAGAAGGTTAAGAGCTATTTTGAAGCAATTAATAAATTTCCAGAGAACGCGACTTTTATCAAATATGAAGATGTTCTGGCAGATCCAGAAGGTGCAACCAAGAAAGCTTGTGAAGATGTACTCGGCGCTAATAAGGAGCAGTTCAAAAATATTTTGAAATCGACAAAATCTAATGAAGAAAATTTTAATTACTACCAGAAAAAATACCTTTCAAATGATTATTTGAATGATATAGCCGATGAGGATCTTCAATTTATAAGCAACAAGCTCGACCCTGAAATTATGAAGTTATGTGGCTATGAAATAGCCGCAAAGAGTAGCTTGTATGCTTCGCATCAAATGCCAAAGGACAGTCCATCAGCATCTACTCCGAGCCCCTCTACGATCTTAGCTGCTTCTCGACGCTTTGAGGCACTTGGCGAAAATTGCGAAATGGGATTTGCATTACGTAAGGCGGGAAATGAAGATGGACAAATTTTTAGATGGGCGATTGTGCCCATTTCATCTATTATTTTACTTATCAAACAAAGGCCGCAGGAAATCTACAAAAAAGAAAGCCTTATTCCGTGTGACCATGATATGGTAAGAGATATCGATATAAGCATCTCATTTCATTGTGCTCATAAATTTGAGAGGCAAGCTGATGGATCATGGAAATCTTTGGGCACCGATGAGCAAGATACTAATTTTTACAAGAGAGATGCTGAAAAAATTTCGTATATGTACTCAAAATTTTTGAGGAAACTTTCTACGAAAGGAACTATATTTGTCTATAAAAGCATGAACCGTCCAAGCGATATTGAAATATCAGATTTGTCAAATGCCATTGAAACGTCATCCTCTGGAGTGGCAGCCTTAGCAATTGTCTATCAAGATGAATCCATACCTTCTAGAATAGATATTACATACCCAAACAATAGACTTTCCATTGTAAAAATGAAAGAGTTGGTGGACAATAAGTTCTCTGGTACTTCTGACTACCTGCAGTGGCATGAAATGTTTGTTTCACTTGATCAGCATTTTGGCCCAAGTGATAGTTAATGATGGAACAAAGATGGTGTTTGGGCAAGCATGATGACCCCATTGTATAGGTTCCAGATGACTCGATCATATTTTCGCTCGGCTATAGCGGCTGGCCTTTTAGCGCTTGCAGGTTATTCAGCTCCCGCCTTCGCTCAGAACACCCCCGACCGCCTCAGCGAGGCTGGCACCTGCCCTGCCGCTGACACCATGGCAGAGCCAGCGAACCAGCCCGATCCTTCCGAGGATGCGACGGCGCCCGAGAATACCGGGACGACGGGGTGGAGCGGGGGGACCGGGGGGTCTCAGCTGGGGACGAACATCCAAGGGGCGACGGACAGCTCTCCGACGTGGCAACCGCCGACGGCGCGGGGGCTGGATCTGGCGGGGTTGGCGGAGCCGGTGGCTCAGTGCTGAACTGACCTTCGACGCGACCTCGCCTTCGGACCATACCTGGGAGCTTGATTCCCTCGCATGAACGTAACCGATCATGCGGCATCTACCGCACGGATCAGCGCCGTGGCATCAATGCCGCTCTCGAACCGGAGCATGCGCTCGTTCGCAAAGCGGATACTCGATCCAAACAACCGGTGCCGGGCTTGCCACGGGCAACTCCGCGACAGGTGCTATGCCTATCGGCAGAAAGAGTTCCCCCGTATCCGGCGACCAGAGGTCCCTCCGCTTCAAATCATGGCGCCAAACGTAGATCTAGATTTGCTGGCGGGTCACCTCGTGACGCTGCGCAACCTGCGTCACTGACCCCAACCGCGCCTACAATCGCCAGCTTGTCCTTATCATCCCAACGCCGACGCCGCTCGACTCCCAGAACCTTGCCCCGCATGACCCCTCCGCACATAAGGGACGTCGCTATGCACGTGTCCTCTCTGACCCACTGGCGCAAGCGGATGCTACCCTAAATCTTTAGGAGTGCGAATCGCCTTGCAAGACCCCAATAGACAAACGGTCGAAGTCCACATCCGAGTTGCACTCATGAACCGCTTTGACGCACTCGGCACTGCCGAGATCGAACGTATGGCCTGAGCTTAATGAGGTAAGGGAAAATCTTGCTTCAACGCTGAATTCTGCAACAGCGCCCCTAAGGCGTACAAAAATAATTTTGCACGGGGTTTATACAAAATATCTGCGCCAGACCCAAAAATTTATGAATTTCCTTTAGGGTCGTGAGGACGATTGGGAATTGATCGGACGGGTGTGGAAACACCCCAGACACCTGCTTGGTGCTGCAGGCGCTCTTGAAGGTCACGGTAGTCGGCCCTGTGCGAGTACAGGCCAATGGCGGAAATGATCATTCCGAGGTCTTTAGCCGAAACAAAAGGGCGGAGTTCGGCGATGTTTATCTGCTGCGACATTTAAATATTCCTACTACACATAAAAAGCTATGTAAGCTTATTACTGCGGAGGTGTGCGGTGCGAAACCTGACTTTTCGCACAGGTTGTTTGCGAGAATGGGTCATAAGTCCTCCTAGTTGAGGCGGTTACGTCATTTGGAGAAGGCCATTGCCCGCGTGTGTGCCTTGCCAGACAATCCCTACGATGGCCTCACCCTGCCCGAAACTTTGGAGCAGGTTGTCATCCTGACCGGCCAGACGTCGGATCTGGCCGTCGGGGACCGGCGGTATCGCGGCCATGGGGTGTCGGGAACGAGAGTTCTGATCAGCGGCATCCGCCGCGGCCTGTCGCCGAAGCCGAAAGCGCTGCTCAGGCGACGCAGCTCCATCGAGCCCGAGATCGGACACATGAAGACAGACGGACGGCTGTCGCGCTGTCTGCTGAAAGGCACGACCGGCGACGCCATCTTTGCCGTGCTCTGCGGCTGCGGCCATAACATCCGCAAGATTCTGGCCTACAGGGCTTTGTTGGCCCTCATTTTGGCCGCCATCTTGCAAGTGATCAGAACAGAAAATGGCTGTCGCGCTCACGGGCCGCGTTGTTCAGCTTGAACTAATTGACAAGGTTCCCAACGAATTGCCGTATTGTGCTCAAAGCGACATGGTCTACGACGGTCGAAGATCGCTCTTTCCTGCCATTTGAGGTGCCCCGGCTAATGACATCGATCCTGAAGCAGGGCGCCATTGACTTCATTGACGTAACATCCGTCCTGGGATGGTTCGAACTGCGTGGCAACGAAGCGCTGTCGGCATCGCTGGTCGTCGGAGAGATGTCGTCGCCCGTCACGCTGACGCCGGTCGAGAATAAACCAATGCGCTGGAGGTTCCGCGCGCAGCCCGAACAGCCCGTGTCAGCGTCGGACTTCGCATCGGGTGCCGCCGCCCTCCGGATTGCCCAGGGCGGCCTGTTTGTGAACCTGCCGCTATGGAAGCCCCTGGCCGTTGCCGCTGCAGTCCAAAATCTGACGCCGAAGGAATTGCCTTTTCTGCTGCGCACCCTACCCCAAAAGGATCGGGACGCGCTTCGCACGGGGCTTGCCGATCTGACCAGACCCTCGCACGCGTCTGGACCGCTCCGCCAGCGTCAAGAACGCAGGGCACTTTTCGGCAATGCCGAGTTCCGCGTCGTGGCTGGCTCGGAGCTTGTCCTTCTGGAGATTATCGAGACGTTGATCACTCAGGGCTGGTCCTGCGACGTCACCGCCTGGTCAATCGGAGAACCGATGCGGACGCTCGCGCAGGCGGCAGGGGCGCAGCTGATCACGTCTCCGGACCAAGTCAATGCCTTCAACTATGATCTCGTCTGGCTGAACAACAGGCTGGAAGCGGTCTTCGACTATAACGTGACCGAAGCCAGCGCGTCTCGAACCCTCTTTGTGTTCGCGCATCTGGACCGGGGGTGGAGCTTTGCC
Source organism: Paracoccus liaowanqingii (assembly GCF_004683865.2). Taxonomy (NCBI): domain Bacteria; kingdom Pseudomonadati; phylum Pseudomonadota; class Alphaproteobacteria; order Rhodobacterales; family Paracoccaceae; genus Paracoccus; species Paracoccus liaowanqingii. The sequence goes on from NZ_CP040758.1 coordinate 72,551, forward strand.
CAGCCTGGTGCGGTAGTCGAGCAGATCTTAGGCGGTTTGTTCCTCGTCACCGCATCTCGAGGCATCGACCGGATTGCCGAATACGGCGTTCCTGCGGACAAGATCCGCCTCTTCCGCAATCCGGCACCTCAAGGTTTCGACATGTCACCTGCAGAGAACACCGAAAGATTGACCCATCTGCTGGTCGTTTCCAACCACGCTCCTCCCGAGGTCAGGGACGCTACGGCGATGCTGAGGGAGAAGGGTGTCCGCGTCGACCATTGGGGATCAGGTGGAAACGTGACCGGCCGCCGGCTGACTCCGGAGGCGATGCAATCCGTCGATGCGGTCCTGACGATCGGAAAGACCGTTCCCTACGCCTTGCGCGCGGGGCGCCCGACCTATGTCTACGATCATTTCGGTGGCCCGGGCTGGTTGACGGACAAGAACTTTGCCGCCGCAGCCTCGCGCAATTTTAGCGGCTTGTGCTGCGAGCGGCGGATGGATGCCATGTCCCTGTGCGAAGAACTCCTGTCAGGCTTCCGGGACGCTCGGGGGACAGCGCAGCGGGCACGTCAGACCTGGATCTCCGACTATCTGTTAGAGGAAGTGGTCGCCCGGATTCTTGTCCAGCAAGCCCTTGCGCCAACCCCTGAAGAACATCGTCAACAATTGGATAACGTGAGGGCAGCATGGTTGGGGGAACGCGCCCTCGCCCTGACGGCAGGGACTTATTTCCGTGGTGCCATGGCAGCACATCGCGCCCAAAAAATCTAAATTTAGACGCATTCGACCTAGGGCCTATTAACGTTCTTCTGAAGGGCACCTCGATTTTTAACCTTTTCTGGCCGGCGGGTAGCGGGCTGGGCGGCTTGGAGATTGAGATGATACCGCACTTCGGCATCCTTGCGCGCTATGGGGTCTTCAGCTCTCCGTCTGTCACGTGCGGCGTTTCGTGCCTCCTCGCCTGATTACCGCGCCCTGGGGTTAGGCCGGGCACGGGTTCAAGCGGCGCAGCTGGCCGAGGCGCCGCATGTTGTGCTGGCGCCGGATTGCAGACCACCAGCGGGGTAAAAACCGGCTTGTCGGCCGGTGCACATGGCAGCACCAGCTTGCCTTGCTTGGCCAGCCGCTTCCACGCCGACAACTGGTTCGGCTGCACACCATACCGATCTGCAACAGCATTCACCGTGGCACCAGGCTCAAGCGTATCGGCGACCACCAGAGCCTTTACCTCAGTCACCCGAGCCTTGAGCAGCATGGTCCGTTTTAACTCATGACAAAATGCCAATTTTGTCATGAGTGGCTGCATGAATGCCCTCCCTGTTACAGTCGTTTGCTCGGGCGTGCTGCTTCAAAGGCGTCAACTGTTGGATGTTACCCAGAACTAACACAGCAGCAGCCGGAATTGTCACTGAAAACTGACCCATGTGGAACCTTGCCCCTGACGGAATTTATCGGGGGTTATCGGAGTGATCGACATGGGATTTTTGAGTGCTATTCGACGTTGGGCCTTGCGGGACAAGATGCCCATTCGCGAGATTGCGCGGCGGACCGGGTTGTCTCGCAACACCATCAAAAAGTATCTGCGGGCGGGGGGTGTCCACCCCATCGCTTACATATCAAGCTGTCGCACAGTCGTGCGTTTTGGTCAGAGCCTACCAGAGCCCCTCTGCTTCACGGTAAAACATAACAGCTCGGCGGATACCCCCGAACAGGGTGGGTTCATGTTGTCGGAACGAGTGGGCGGATGATCCAAGATACGTAACACTATTACACTAAGGGTCGTGGTCTGCTTGACATTTTCCCAGAGTGTAGTAACGTTACTACATAGATCTTCTAAGAGTTGGGTATGAGCAATGGAACCGACGACGATCACCAGCCGAACGTTCAACCAAGATGCCAGTGGCGCAAAGCGGGCTGCTCAGAACGGGCCTGTGTTCATCACTGACCGGGGCAAGCCCGCGCATGTGTTGCTCAGCATTGAAGCCTACAGGCGGCTCACAGGGCAGCGAGAAAGTATTGTTGATCTGCTGGCTGACCCGCAAGCAGCAGAGGTCCCTTTTGAACCCGGTCGATTGAGTGCCCTCACGAAACCGGTTGATTTGTCCTGATGTTCATTCTCGATACGAACGTGGTGTCCGAACTGCGCAAAGCAAAAGCAGGTAAAGCGAATGCCAATGTTGTTGCTTGGGCGGCAGCTCAAGACCCGTCAGCCTTGTTCCTGTCGGCCATTACGCTTCTGGAGCTTGAAATGGGTATCAGGCAAGTTGAGAGGCGTGACACAGCTCAAGGAGCCGTTTTGAGAGCTTGGATGACTGACAGGGTGTTCCCGGCATTTGAGGGGCGTATTCTGCCGGTAGACGGTCCTGTCGCGCTCTGCTGCGCTGCTCTGCATGTTCCTGACCCACGCAGCGACAGGGATGCCCTTATCGCTGCGACAGGGATTGTCCATGCCATGCCAATCGTCACGCGCAATGTGGCCGACTTCGCGCCGACAGGCGTGCAGATTATGAATCCATGGGACATCGCCTAGGACCAAGCTGAATCAGGATCACTGAGCTGCGTCCTGCCAGATGACACGGACCATTCGTCCCTCGGAGGGCATTGTTTGTCTACCACGGGTTTTGAGGTCTTCGCCGCTGCGGAAGCGGTGGCTTTACAAGACGTCCTCGATCCGACCGTTGAAGCGTTCAACCATTCCATTAGTCTGCGGGTGCATCGGCGGGGCCAACGGGTTGCCAGCCACCCGCGCTGCCCTGGTCGACGCTGCCACGTGACAGTTCCAGAGCACATACCCTCTTCCCACCGCCGCCATGCGGAATGGACGCCGGCCAGCGTCCCGGCGCAGGCGGCCAGGTTTGGCCCGTCAGTGGCGGCATTTTGCGAGGCTGTAATGACAGACCGGCCCCATCCCAAGCAAAGCTTTCGAAGCTGCCTCGGCGTTCTTGCCTTCGCCAAGAGCTATAAACCTCCCGCAGCCTCGGCGCACCCTGCTGGCGGGGAATATCCATCCGGGCCCGTTCCGTGGCCTCAACTAGTGTGGCCCGCCTAACAGTAGATTCCCCGCCTGGAGTGTGTGGGCAACGCACAGACCATGTGCGAAACAACGTCACCGCATCCCCGATAGGATTCATGTGTCAGATGGGGAACACTAGTGGCACCTTCTCAAAACGAGGCCGGAGACGGCGCCGAGGTGTGCTTTAAAGAGTTTCAATCCAGTTCTTTTGCTTCACCACCCCGACGGGCCAATGCGTTAAAATCGACCTCGGGATAGGCATCTGGAATTCTGTCTATATCTCTACGAGTAGCCAACGCGATTTTCGTAACGGTAGCTTTGTTAATCATAAATATGCCGTCGCGGGTTTCAACGGGAAAGAATGGTCGTTGATCACATAGCATATCTAATACTCGCTGATCCTGCCGAACGTGAACGACTCCTAAAACGACACTTGTTTCCCCAATAAGGTGAATTTGAACGGGGAGGCGGTACTTATTGATATGTGACATTGACTTTTCTTCTCCAAATTAGTGTTCCACACCTAACGCATGAATTCCATCGGGATGCGGCGACGTTGCCCCGCACGCGGTCCGAGCGGTTGCCCACACACTCCAGACCGGGAATCCACCGTCAGGCGGACAACACTAGATCGATCCTGTCGAGCGAACTCGACAACGCCTTCCTCGAAAAAAGCCCCGAACAAACCCCGCTTCGGCATTCGCACAGAGGTGGTTCGGTTTTCCTAATCAGTTTTGGGGTGATTTCTAAGTAATTTTCCGCCTCGGTTACGCCGCGACCGCTTTAGGTTGAGCTACTCCCCGATCCATGGACAGTTTCGGTGGATATTTAAACTACGGCCTGGACCTACTGATTGGTTTCGATGCTGTTGAAATACACTACGGTGGGCGGACGCCCGCCATGGGCGGTGTGGGGCCGCTTATGGTTGTAGAAGGTGATCCAGCGGTCGATGGCCGCCTTGGCCTGTGATCCGGTTTCCCAAGCATGCAGGTAACTCACCAAAACGGTCCATACATTACTGCCTAAGAGGCAGCTGTATCTGGCGATTGATGCTTAGAATTATGCTGTTTTGAACAAGATTTGGCACCAACAGCGTTGCAGGGTAGCGTATAGAAATTGGCATAAGGCCGCTCGCATCCGGAAGTGCTCGTTCAATTTCCAAAAAACTGTGATCAAATTTTATTGATTCACGAATAATTTCATCAATACGATTCAGGTCGCTGTTTGTTGTTGGAGGATTAAGGAGGACATGCCTTATGGCAATATCAGCCGCAAAAGCCAATTGGTTTCGAAGAAATAGTGCTCGTCCGAATTCAACTATGCCTAACAAAAGGGAAATAAAAGTTAAAAAAACCATAGCAAATTCAATCGCCGCAGCTCCCGAAGCGCAATGATAAAAATTATGCTGGCAACTACGAAACCTCATCGCACCTGCACCTGGAGCCGTCTAGAGAGAGAAATATCTGAAAGGAATATACTATCATATAATTTTTGCGCTGTTAACGAGTAGTGGATATTAGTCGGTGCAGAGCCAGCACACGTCGTATCGCACTGCATCGAAAGCGGAGCGCTTTCGGGACAGGTGCAAATGCGCACTACATTTACAGCTACTAAAGTGTCTTTATTTGATGCGCGTATGATATTTTCAATTTCAGGGCCGTCGCCACCTGCGATTGCACCCTGCGCTCCAGTGCGTAGAAGCGAACCTATAATCATATGCTCAGTCAGGGCTCGGCCAACATCTACTGTTCCTAAAAGGGCAACAATAAGAAACGGCGCCAGAAGCGCGAACTCGATGGCCGAAGCACCACGTTCGGAGGGAATGAGATCGGAAAGTTTATGGTGAACGACGGGCGGGAAAAACCTCATTGAGCAGCACATCCCTTTTGATTTCATGATAAGCTAACGATACTTTAGCAAACCTAATAAGTCATCGAATATACACGCCTTTCTCTTAGCAGATACAACCCGCGCATGACATGCTTTATGTGAAATAAATAAGCACTATACTAAAAAGTACTTAATTATAGATAGAATAGCGAAAACTCAAAGTATTTTGAACGTTTGGTTTAGATTTCTCGCATAAACACACTTATATCAGTTTAAATTACGATTGAGCACCTAAGTTTAAAAAATTTGTATGTTGATAAAGCAACCTGTTTTTAAAGAAGGCCCGCCCATCTGAGGAAATCTTCAAATCTTGATGTAGTTCAGGCCACTATCGGTCTCACTCGGTGATTTGCACCATAACATTGGTCTGGATTTCCCGGGCGTTGCTCGTCTCGCAGCTGGATTTCAACGTTGAGTGGCCGGTGAACTCGACTGTATTGCCGATGATTTGCGTGCAGCCGCCGGTCGTGGTTGAGTTCCCAGTAAAGCGGATTGCTGCACTGGGAGCGTAGATTACACCTTGAGTAATTGAACCCGCGTTTCCAAGAATTTCATGCGTGACGCCGACCTGACTGCGGCTGGCGAAGATCAGGATGCCGGCATAAGGGCCTGTGGTAGGCGCTTTCAGATTCAAGCTGCCATTGCCGCTCAATCTGAGCTTGGCATTGCCAGCAAGGTAGAATGTGGCGCCGTTGGCGTTGATCGACGCCTCGCCCGCGGTGACTGTGCCGTTCGCGTTGAGCGACAGATCGCCGTCTTTAATAATGTAGAGGCCCGGCTTAAAGGTAACATGTTTTTTAATGTCAAGGCCGCCGCAGAATAGCAAAGACATTCCATTAGGACTGGGAACCGGTTCGAAGATTTCGGTGTCTTTCGACCCCGTGAAACATTTCTCTTCAGGAATTGGCTCGCCGATGTCTGCATAAGGATCGCGCACCACCGGTGCATATGTGTTGACCGCGGGACAGGCGAGTTTCAGGCCAGTACTGATGGTCGCCTCTCCCACGGTGTGCACGCAACCAACCGTCATCCCTGCGGAGCCGCCAATGGAGAAGGCGTTGCCGGCGTTGGAGTTTGAGGCGACATCGCATCCTTCAAGTGAAACATCCGTTGAGCCGCTGAGAGTGATTGCACCCGGGGCGGTTGGCGACAATGCTAAGACGCACGCCTTTGAGTTGGACGGCATGACGCTGGCCACTGCCCGCGTCTTGAGATGAACCGGCTCCTCAACAAAGATTGCGGAGAAGTACCGCGGATGGGTTTCTGTCAGAATGACCTCGACACTGCCGGGTACCCCTGCCCTGGGCCCGCTAGTCGGTGGGGTGTGGACGGTAATTGTCCCATCCTCAGCCATGAACCCGGTCTGGGTGGCTACTTGCCAGGAGGCGGCCTCAATCTGTTCCTTCTTGGCTCCTGCCCGCAGTCGGATCGCGCCAGCGTGGGCAGCCATATCCACTGCATGTTGCAATTTTCTTTGCTGCATGTAGTGGTAGCCCGTCTCCGCACCCAACCCCATGCCCGCCGCAACGAGTGGCATCGACAATGCGGCGATGATCACTACTGCTCCGCTGCTGTCGCTGCGAAGGGCTGCCAACCGGCTGAGGGTCAGAGGATAGGGCCGTGGAAGCCGAAGGCCATTGTGGGCCGGAATGTCAACATCTGACAAATGTCGTGCGGTTGCAGGGTCGGCAGCATGAGGCTGCGGCGGCGTTTCGTCTTGAGAATAAGGGCTTCGCTCGTCTGATCGCTTTCCCAAAATAAACATGCTCATGATAAGGACAAAAACAGTGATCGACAGGACAAGGTAGACGAACAGAGCGAATGTCCAAAAAGACATGGCGGCAATCCTTGGGCCTGCGTTGAAACCGTAACTTTTCTGGCCGTATTTTCGGTTATAGGTGTAGGGCTGATACTCTACGCGTGTGGCAGGGTCGTTGTTGGTCAGACCGACGTTCCTAGTGACTAGTATAGCGCTTTGCCGAGTACATCCTATAGAAGTATTTTATAAAATTTCACAACTAAAACATGAATTCACGTTCTGCGGCTAAAACTCAGCTATATGTCTGAAGTCTCACCGGGACGTGGTCGCAGATGACGCCGCGGTTGTCGCAGTTGTGAACGCAAGTGTCCGAGCACGCTGTTGAGATAGGCCCGGGAACCGCACTGGACTTGGCATAATGTTGGCAGCCTCTGCGCTGACCATGGACCGAAGCATGAACTTGGGAGAATCAAAGGCGCACAGAAAGTGAAGGGCGAACGCTTCGAATCCGTCTCGAGAAGATCGTTACGCCCCCGGCCCGGCGCTTCGACAGCGGGGGCTCAGCGCCGCCAGCGCCTACCTGGCGTGAGCCTCCGATCGGCGCGCGCTCTGTGATGCGCGCGATTCCGAGCTTGACGGTCAAAGTCCCATTACCGAAGTTATTGAAGCATCGATTGACGCGGACGCCTGTTTTTCCTTGATGACATCCGATTAAACGTATCGCGCGGTCCTTGCACGCACTCTGATAATCCCGCTTCCGGCGCGACTGCAGGCTTCCTCACGGCTAACCTTGATGCCGCAGATCCGTCACGACAGAAGATGTCAAAGGCCAAAGTCGGGGCGGGGCGCGGGTTCAATGGCTTGTCCGGTGCCGGACTGGTATTCCTGGATAACTTCGGCAGCCCGGGTCCCCGAGCCGCCCGGGTTCGCGCCCCAGCCATAGCCGACGTTGGGTCCAATCGTCTGGCTGCCTAGGTTTTTAAGCTGTGCGGAACCGGCCTCTGGCCAGATGCCGTCCGTATGGCCCATGGGACTCTCGCATCCCGACAAAAGCAGGGCGCAACTGAAGATCAGGCGCTCAACCACCTGAACTGCCCTCGATGATGTGACCGAAGGGGCCATCGACGGACCGTCTGCGCAAGCGGCGTTCCATCTCTCCTCGGGTGATTTCCTGCGTGCCGCGCAGAAAGAATTCCTGCTCTGTCGTCAGGATCGAATCCTCGAGGGGCGAGACGAGACGCTCTGACGGGCCCCCGGGCCTGTTGAGATACGGGGTCACGATGATGACCAGATCCGTCTCGTCCTTTTGCCACGATGCCGAACGGAAAAGCGTGCCCAGGATCGGAACATTTCCCAACCAGGGGACTTGCGACTGCCGTCGCGAATTGTTTCGCTGAAGCAGACCGGCAATCACAAAACTCTGCCCGGCACGCAGCTCGATCGTGGTGCTGGCCCGGCGGGTCGAAAAGCTTGGCAGTTCGATCGAGCCGGTGTTGTAGGTGTTGTTCAGGTCAAGCTGGCTGACTTCCGGCTCCAGAGTCAGATTGATCAGCCCGTTGCCAAGCACGACAGGCGTGAAGCTGAGCCGCACACCGAATTCCTTGTATTCGACGGTGACTTCATCACCGTCCTGCGCCACCGGGATGGGAACTTCACCGCCAGCAAGAAAACTTGCCGTCTCGCCGGATAGGGCGGCAAGCGTCGGTTCGGCCAGATTGCGGACAAGGCCTCTTTCCTCCAGCGCCTCGATGAGAAGAGAGACGGACACCCCTTCATCCACCATTGTCGCAAGAAAGCTGCCGAAGGGCACCGGATTGGCGATACGACCGGTGCCGAGGGTGATGGCGGACCCGCCATCGTCCCGTGCACTGACCCCCAGCCCGATGGCTTGCCCGGCCTCGCGGGATGCCTCGATCATGCGCACCTTGAGAAAGACCTGCTGCGGGTCGGTGATCTGAATGGCGTTGATGACGGCGTCAGAGCCGTATTGCTCGGCGATCTGAAGGACGTTGTCCAACGTGACGGCGTCCGGCACCGTCCCGGACAGCCGCAGACGCCCGTTGACCGAATGAACGCTGACATTGCCCCCCACTCTCTGAAGAACCGAGGCCAGATCACCCGTGTCGACGGTGACGTGTAGATCGACAAGCCCTACCAGCGCATCCTCGCCCGCGAAGATCTGCAGATTGGTCTGCCCCAGGCTTTGGCCCAGGATATAGAACGAGCGTGGCGAGATCACGACGACATCGGCGACCTCGGGATTGCCGATCACCAGTTGGTCGATGTCTTGCGCCGTAGTAAAGACCTGCGATTCGCCGGCGGTGATCTGCACCTGCGCAGCACGGCGGGTGCTGAGCGTCAGGCCAACACTATCCTGTGCCACGCCCTCGGTCGCAATGGCGATCAACAGCGTGAACGCTAGGACAAGGCGGGGCAACATGGCGCTAACCGGAGGACGCATCGCGAAGGATCCTAAGATTTGTCTCGATCACGGGATGGCCGGGCCGCAAGGCGCGCGCCTGTGCCAAGCTGACAGAGGCACGGCCATTCTCTCCGCGAAGGAAATACGAAAAGCCGACATTGTTGTGATAGGCAAAGGTCTCGCCGCCGATCCGGCGGCAAGTGGCATAGGTCCGATCGGCAAGATCGAACCGATAAAGCCAGTCATAGGACCCCGCGAGCCCTAAGCAGGCCTGCATGTCGTTTGGTGACGATGTCAGCGCCATCTGGAAATAGCGGGCAGCGTAGCCAAAGCTGCCGGCCTCGTAGCTGGTTTTTGCCGTGGAGAGTTCTGTGCCTGCCGGAACGTCCGGAACCTGGGCCGGTATCGTCTGCCGGGGGGCCGACGCAGTTTGCGGACTGCAGCTTGCCAGAGCGGCAAGACCGATCATCAGGAAAAACCCCCGTCCGCGTGCTGTGGGATCGGTGCCGCGCCGTCGCATTTTTCCTGCCATTATAGTACCGCCCCGTTCGTTTTTTCTGATCCTTTGCATGACGGGTTCTATATGTCCATGTGAATCCGATTAAACAGGTAGCGTACGAACGCCGGACCCCAGCAATTGATATTTGTTTATTAAACGGCTTTGAATCGCTTACATTTGTTACAAAATATGACGTTAGTTGGGGAGCAGGTGTTCCAAAATGGCTTTTTCCTCCAGGAAAGTGCGATTCCGGCAATTTTTGGCTGTCGCTTGAACCGGATGCTTGACATTCGGAGTACCTGAGGCATCGCCAAATAGTTCTG
>NZ_CP040759.1 GCF_004683865.2 Paracoccus liaowanqingii
AAACGGGTCGTTTCACGTCAAAGCCGTCATTTTAAGCCCTCTGCCCTCTGCCGCGACCCGATAACTACGGGTTGTCGGCTTTCATTTGACCCGTGCGGCTCAACCGTAGTTAAAGGTGAGACGCGCAGCTACGGTTTGGCATGGAAAACGACCCGAAAACTACGGTTTCGACGCTCGCCTTGCGGCCCTTTGGCGGCGAGATGCTTAAGCCTGCCGAATTGGTTGAGGTTGATGGCGCGGAAAAGCTAACGCTGAATGCCCGCCGCGCTTTCAATTTGTTACTGCACAATGCTCACGGGCCGGACATGGCCATTCCACACAAGCGGTTCACCATCCCGCTCACAGCCCTTAAGTTTTCCCACGCAGGCAACGAGCGCCTGGCGCAGGCGATAAAGTCTCTCATGCGGACAATCGTCACTATCCGCTCCCCTGACAGGGTTGAGCTGGTGCCCCTTCTCGGCCGCACCACCATCGCGGATCGCAAGAACGACCGCGGCTATCTAACCTACGAATTCGACCCCGTCCTAGTCGAGCTGCTGCGCGACAGTCAGATTTTCGCAAAGCTCCAGCTGGATGTGATCCATGCCGTTTCCAGCAAGTATGCTTTGGCCCTCTATGAGATCGTCGCTAAACGCGCGCGGTTGTCCTATGTCCGATCAGAAACTTTTGACATTGACCAGTTTCGCACGATGCTAGGTGTCGAAGCCGGGAAGCTCGGCACCTACTCCAACCTGTTAAAATTCGCGATCCGGCCAGCGTTCGAGGAAGTGAACCGTCTGGCGGAATTCCACGCTGCGTTCGAGCCGTTGAAGGTTGGGCGCAAAGTCGGCGCGATCAAGATCGCATGGGCTATCAAAAGCCCGGAAGCTCAGAAGCTAGCATATACTGAGCTTCACGGGGCCCCTGCCCTTCCACCAAAAAATGGAGAACCTCCAATTCTTGGCTTGCTAGAGTGACCGCTCAATGAATTTACAGAGTGGAAAATTTCTTACGCCAAAATGTGGAAAATTAGTCGCGCTGGCACTCGCACACGCCTTCAAATGGAAGTTCTACAGAGGTTTAAATTCGCCACACTTTGAATTTTCAAATTTGAAAATTCAAAGTGTGAGCACTTCCAAACTTTTCTGCGCTGCTAAGCAGAGAGTTTGCTTAGGACGTGGGCAACCCAAAAATTATCCATGCGCGGAATTTTCCGCGCTTAAAATTGAAACCGTAGAAAATGGGTCAATTCGAGAATGAAGACTGTCGTAATTGCATCTCAGAAAGGCGGGGCAGGCAAGACCACCACCGCGATCAACATGGCTGTGGCTGCGTCGCAGGAGGGCATGAAGGTGGCTATGGTCGACCTAGACCCGCAGCGCAGTCTTCGCAGTTGGTGGGAGGGCAGGGACGGCGAGTGGCCGGCGATGCCAGATACCGATCCCGCTCCGGACAAGGTGGAGGCTGCGCTGCCCGCCTTGGCAAAGCACTTCGACCTGCTGCTAATCGATACACCCCCCGCCGCGCCCGAGTGGCTTGAGAGTGTCATGGCCGCCGCTGACCTGGTTCTGATCCCCGTGAGGCCATCCCCCCACGATCTACGGGCTGTGGGGGCCACCCTAAAGGCCGCTAAAGCCGCAGGGTCGGACTTTGCGTTCATCCTCTCTCAGACGCCACGAGCCAAGGTCACAGACGAGGCAGGCCGCGTGCTGGCTCAGTATGGTAAAGTCGCGCCGGTCAACTCAGCCATGCGCGTGATCTATGCCGAGACCGCCGCCACGGGGCAGGGGGTTACTGAGGCAGGGGACGCCAAGGCGGCGCAGGAAGCGCGCGACCTCTGGGCTTATGTGCAGGGGCTGCTCAATGGCTAAAAAGGGTGGGTTCTCATTCGATGGCATGGTCGACCCGGGGGCAGAGGAGCCGGCGCCGATTGAGGGCGTGAAGCAACGCGGGGCAGGGGAGACACCTAAGCTTGCGCCTCAACCGGTCAAGAACGCCGCACCTGCGCGCCGGGGGCGGCCACCAAAGTCTCGCACGGCAACAGAGGCACGCCCGAGCTTTGGCCTCGATCCTGAGACGCATGCCCTGTTTAAGATCTGGCTGCTCCGGCGCGGGGTATCGATGCAAGACTATTTGGAGGGGCACATCCGCAACCTAGTGAAGGGAGACAAACTCTGAGTTGCAAACGCGAAGAATTTCCGAATTAAACGAGCGGTAAATTTATCGGCTTATGTTTTTGGTTCAGCGCCGATCCAAATATGATTTTTAGCGACCAACATGAGTGTGATTTGACATCTTTCTTGAGTTGAGTCCCGAAATTTTGCCCGGAGAAGACCATGGCGGACAACGTCACCAATGAGATGCTGCTTGAACAAATGCAGAGGATGCAGGCCAACATTTCCTCGATCAGGACGCGGCAGGATACCATTGGCGAAGACCTGCGCAGTGTGAAGGGCCACATGGGGCTGTTTCTGCAGACGGAAATTCGCAAGGACACCACTCTGGCCGATCTCGAGGCACGCATCGACCGGATCGAACGCAAGCTGGACCTGATGGATCTCTGAAATCATAGGGGGAGATTAGAAAAGCAGTTCTGCCCGAAAGGCCATGTTGTTCGTTCTGCGTCCGTCTGATTCCTTGGAAATTGCCGACAAGGCGCGCCGATCGGAAAGTTGCACCTTTCCAAACCGGCGCTGAACCGAAACCCGAGAACGCGGGTTCGCGGTCTGGTTGTGCATATATCATGCCGCCAGCCGGGTTCCAGCGTCTCCTTCACGGAGACTGACAATGATTGTCCAAAAAGCAGAAGCCGGCGCACTTGAAATCCACGCGCTCAAGCAAAGCCGCATCACCTTGAAGCTGATTGGCACTACAGGATTTTTCTTCAATGCCTACAGCGCCAAGGCCAAGCGATCGCTGCTGATCGGCGGTGGCAAGAAAACTACCGCTGAGAAAAAGGAGCTCAAGCATGACCCCGAAGAGGAATTCCGCAGCAGCGTGTATCGGCTGCCCGATGGTCCAACGCTGCTGGGATTTCCGTCCCCGGGGGTGAAGGGCGCCATGGCCACGGCGGCGCTTGAAACGCCAGGGGTAACCAAGAGCAGCGTCCAGCGGTTGATCTTCCTGCCAGAGGAAAAGATCAAGATCTGGGGCAAGCCTTACCTGCGCTGCGACGTGGTGCGATCGGCTGACATGAACCGGACGCCTGACATTCGCACGAGAGCGTTCCTGCCGCGCTGGTGCGCCGAGGTGGATATTGCTTATGTCATGCCCACCCTGAACCCTCATGCCATCGTGTCGCTGCTGTCCAACGCTGGCCTGATCGTCGGCATCGGCGACTTCCGGCAGGAAAAGGGGCGGGGCAGCTTCGGGACGTTCTCTGTTCACGGTGACAACATGAGAGAGGACGGTGTGCAGGATCTTTGGGACGACATCACCGCAGAAGGCCGGGCTGTTCAGGAAGCGGCGCTCACCGATCCGGAATATGCGGACGGGGAAACGGCCGAACTGATGGCGATGCTGGACGGCGAACGGGCGAAGCGGGCAGCCTGAAGTCCGCAATGGTCACGGTAAGGCGGTCATGGCTCGTTTGGGCGTGGCAAGGTTCGGCGTGGCAAAGCATGGTCCGGCGGTCACGGTGTCGAAGGTTTGGCGGTCCAGGCTAGGCGGGGCAAGGCACGGCATGACAGGGCGTGGCTAGGCCAGGCTGGCGGTTTTGGAAAAAGGAGAACGAACAATGGCTTTCACAAGTGCCGATCGACAGCGCATCATCGACGACTATCTGGCGCAGACCGGCAGGCCCATGTTCATCCCCGGCGAGTTCGTGGATTGGCTCGCCGGAGAACCAGAGCATGAGGCGTATGACTGGTTCTATGGCATGGACGACGTCACGGCGGCGCGGGAACACCGCATCGCCATGGCGCGCCGGATGGCCGGGGGGCTGCGGATCACCGTCAGTGTCCAGGAGGTGACAACGACGGTGGTGCATATCGCGCCACGGGAATATCCAGCCTTCATTTCGCCCATGTCCACGCGGCGATCGGGCGGGGGGTATACACCCTTCGATCCCCACAACCCGGCGGATATGGCGGAACTGCAGCGCGAGGGGGCCGTGGCGATGCAGTCCTGGCTGAACCGCTACGCCGGGGCGTTTGCCGACACCGACCTGTCAGTGATGCGGGAAATCGCGGCGCGGGCCAGTCCGCCGGCGCTGTCTGCCTAGTGCGGCCGGCCATAGGGCTCATGCCCCCATTGGGCGATCGCGTGGGCCCTGACCTACTCCAGGCCAGCGCCAGCGTCTCGGCATATCCCGTGCGCGACGGGATGGTGATCACCGACCAGCGCCAGACCTCGCGGCGGCTGCCACCCCGCGTCACATCTCAGAAGACGCGACCCACGACCAGACCATCCCGGAGAATGGTCTGGTCTTCATGCTCAGGTTCAAAGGTGCGTTTGCGAGATCATTCGGTCATGGGCGACAGGTAATCAGCGTGTAAGCGGCCAGTCAGCTGGTCGCGTGCCTTCCATATATGCCCGGATTAGCTGGACCATCCGCAGGACGGACTTTCACATGGTGCTGTCGATTACCGACAGCACCATGCGGCGGCCATTGCAGCAACAAACCCATGAGTGAGCTACTTGCCTGCCTTCAGACGCGCACTTTGTCCCGGATGCACTGCTTTTTCGTTGTCGCGCCACTGGAAGGTAACTTCCACCGGGATCCGGTGCTTGTTAGCTATCCTGCTTGTTTCCTTCCAAGCATCTGCCGCAGACTGACCTTGTATCGATATGTCTAGGCTCGGGTGGTACTTGTAGCCGTCCTTGTTGTAGACGCCTACCTTAGACGGTACCTGCAATTCTAAACAAAGGCTTTCGCTTGAGAGCCCTTTTCCCTTGGATTTCAGTACACTAATGACTGCCAAAAGCACATTCGCCCAGTTTTGTCTGGGGACTGCCTGACCCTTCACAGATGCAGCTAGCAACCTAGTGTAAGAAAGGCGGGTTTCTTCGAAAAGAAACTTAGGCTTTTCGCCCACTGAGCTTGCGGCCATGTCATCTCGCTCGAGGTCTAGAGCAGCCATTTTCTCGCGCACAAGTTTGTCGATGGCTTCAGAGGGTGTCTTGGCTTCAAGCCACGTTGCTACCGACTTGAGGTCAACAAAGGTAGCGTCGTTCAATCTGATTACGGGCATCATGGATGTCTTCCCTATGAGGTATTTCTCAACCATAGGGATACATTGATCAACCCTCAAGGGAATATGTTACATATTCTCTGTAGATTTTGGGTTGGGGGAGAGCATCTGTAGCGACATAGAAGAGCGCCTTTCTCTGGGCCGCTGAGGGGCAAATTACGGCTCGGCATAGGGAATGCCGCCTGCAGAGCTTTCCTGCCGCTCTACAGGGCTCTGTGAGCCTTTTAGCTGTCGGGCTGTCATGGGGACGCTGGCAGCAAAGGGGCCTTGGCAGGGTGATGTTGCCGACCTTTTCAGAGAAGCGCTGACATGCATGAAAAGCCCGATCTATCTGGGTGAAACAGACGTTCTGGAAGGGGTAATCAGGTGCGAGAGGCATTGTCCCTCCGCGGTTTCCCATACCCTATCAGAAGCATGACGCCTTGGAAGTGATCCGCACCGCAGGAGGTGCAAATCCATCCTTCATCGAGTTCGCCATTGCAGACCAGGCATGGGCCATCGTCAATGTCGAAGTCCAAGGGGAACGGCTCTGGCACCTTTGAGGGCTCAGCCATCGTCTATGTGACTCCTGGAATGTCGAGGAAGCAGGGCCTTTAGTAGGTCGGCTGTCTCCCGACCAGAGGCCATCATCATAAGGCAATGCGGCATCGGAGCGAAAATACCGGCTCCCTCCGTGCAACTTCTGCGGCAGTCCTCTAGAGCACTCTCTGAATCAATAGAGTAAGATAGTTTCATTTAAAATGTTTATACAGTTAGAATGTTGCTGGCATCCTGCACAAAAAGATATATTTCTTAGTTTTGGCGGCCCCGCGCCCATGCAGGAGGGATCATGTCACTTGCAAAGCTTATCTATACCTCCAACCATGGAGGCCTAGACGACGGGGCTCTTGATGACATCCTTCAGCGATCCCGCGCCAATAATGAACATGACGGCATCAGCGGCGTGCTGATTGCGAGTGACGAAGACTTCATGCAGTTCCTCGAGGGAGAGCGGTCCGTCATTGAGGAATGCTTCATGCGCATCATGAAGGATGATCGACATCAATGCATTCGGGTCTGGGTTGCTGGTGAAACCCCAGCTCGCTCGTTTAGCAAGTGGAGCATGCACTGCATCCCTGTGTCGCAGGTAGAACAGGACATTGTCTCGCGCTACTTCATCAACGGCGTTTTTGACCCCACTCAAATGACGCAGGTTGCGATTGAGGAGTTGTGCGCGGCTCTGTCAGCACGTCTCTAGCCAAGGCTCGTTCACAGGTATCCAGTCGCCCGAAATTTGCCGCAACTTTGGAACCTCGACCATGGACCGATCTGCTTGATGGCCACCCCGGTTACACCGCCAGTGCGGCAACAATGTCGAGCACATTCTCAGACAGGACCCGTGCAGGTAGCATAAATCAAATCACCCGGGGGTTGCAAACAGCATGCTTCCGGTGGATCGTCGGCTGATGTCGAAGATCCTTGTCCCCACCTCCGGCGTTTCCGACTGGCAACGTCTGCTCGCTGATCCCGAAAGACACTGGCGTGCTGGGTTTTCTGCCATGGCAACTGCCCGTTCTTGGGAGGCAGCAAAGGGCTTACCACCCGAGATTACCCAGATCCTCGGATTGGACGCTGAACTCCTGTTTGCCATCCCTGAGCACAAGGTGCCGCTGCCCGGTGGAGGACGTGAAAGCCAGTGTGACGTCTTTGCTCTCGTGCGAACGATGGATCGGACTGTTGCCCTGGCAGTGGAGGCAAAGGTCAATGAACCCTTCGACAGGACGATCGGGGACTGGCTTGCCAATGGTTCAGTGGGCAAACACCGGCGTCTCGCCGCAATTTGCAACCTCCTGGGCTGCCCAGAGCCGCCTTCGGATCTGCGCTACCAACTTTTCCATCGAACCGCAGCTGCGATCATCGAAGCCCATCGAATGAACACCGGCGCTGCTGCCATGATCGTCCAGTCGTTCTCCCAGGAACACAGGTGGTTCGAGGATTTCGCAGCCTTCTGCGCCTTCCTTGGCCTCCGCTCTGAACGTTCGGTGCCTTTGGTGCGCCAATTGCCGGATGGACGAGACCTGATCCTCGGTTGGGCCACCGGAGATCCACAACACCTTGCCGGTTGAGTACAACTAGGCAAACTTCTCTACTGCACAGGAGGGTCTGGACTGCCTGACCTGTGGGATCTGGCGCTTTGATGGCCCGCCAACTCAGGCGACTACCTCCGCTTGCGCTGCAGCATGGCTGGGTCGTTATATGGAAAGTCCCGATGATTGGGGTTGGGATTCAAAAGACCCGTAGAGGGGAATACTAATATCATTGCGACTGAGCCATTCAATCGCCAGCCATCCTTTATCGGTAAGGTTCAAGGTGTAGCCGTAAATCGCATGATTATCCTCAACTGCCAGCCCTTGGGCGATCATGGAACCTTTGCTTTCCTGGTCGACCCCCGCTGCCTTTGCAAGCGGCTGGAGATCTATTGTTGCCTGCAACCAGACGCGCAAGGTGTCTTGATCTGCGCCTGAGAGGCCCTGCCAATCAGATTGCTCAAACCCATCTGAACTACTCATCCCCGCCCCCCCAAAAAAGCACATGACTGTTCACTCTCAAGAGAGAATAATTTTCAGCCATTCCGCATTCGAAATTGGTCACAGTTACACCTCATCAAGCCGGTAAGGCCATCAGTTACTAGCAACCTTAGGTTGTCAACACTGATGAGCGAACCCTTCCGCGCACTTGACCAACAAAGGTAACCTTCACTATTCGTTCTTTTATGTCCCGACGCAGCCCGCCACAGCCAAAGATTGATGATCAAGCCTTCCCAGTACGGATCTTCATTGCGGTGCCCGAGGAAGGGCTTCGAGAAGGCCTCCACGCCGCTCATCAATGGCTGAATGAGCATGTCGGTACAGGCGAGTTTGCGCTTCATGGCGGGGGCCGGGTGGCCGAAGCTGAGGGGATGGTGGATCGGGTTGCCCTCTATCTCCGCGAGCCTGGCAAAGCATCCGCCTTCCTTGCAGCCTTTCCAGACCTGAGGCTCGCAGACAGTGCGTGTTCCACGGTACGTAGGCAGCCACCTATAGCAATCCAAACCGCCGAACTAAGCTAAGACCTTCCTTGCCGCTATACGCGGCTCTCTAAGCCTGTACGAGGCGCCTGCCCCTCCTGGTCGGATCGGCTTCTGGGGCAAAGAAAAGTGGCGTTGGCGACGGGTCAGAACATAGGGCGGAAAACGGAATGCAATTCCGGTTTACATTGCCCATATCTTGCAACTGAAACACCCTTCCCAAGATCAGGGTGCTGGCGTTTCGCTAGGCAACGCCTAGGCGCGGGCCCGGGGGCTATGCTCAAGGCGCTTGCAGAGGGAAGGGCAGCGGGGTTGAGATAGGGCCAAGATGCGCCCTGCGGCTGATCTGCCCGTGAAGCATCTGGGATTGGACGGTGAGTGCCCGGCTGACATGGCCAACAACCCCGTTACGGCGCGGCCCTTTGTCACTCGAAGGGCGCGGCGCAGACTGTCACGGCGAAATCCGGGGGAAGTCATCGCACCAGCAAGTGCGCCGCCCGCGTCAGGGCAAGGGGGCCTCGGTATCACAATGATGCCGGGGCCTTCTAGGAATAGACCCGCATCCGGCAGCCTCCAATCCAGTAACTTGCAAGGATACCCTTGTCCGTCAGCTTAAAGTGTCGGCCATGCAAACCCGGCTCATCTTCAACCGCTAGTCCTTTCTCAATCAGCATATCGACGCTTCGCTGGCCAACTCCTGCAGCACTAGTGAGCGGTTCAGAACTTATGTTGCCGAAACCATAACGATTTAGCGTCGTGAGTACCTTTTTTTCGGAAGCACTAAGTCGTGCCCAATCAACTTCGTTAAAGGTTGCAGCTTGGCTCATGGTGAGTGCCCTTCCATCTTTAAGCCTTACGTTTGCATTTCTTGCTAACGATACACCTCAACCCAACAGCTTATATGCCGCTCGCACGGTTCAGACGCACCGAAACCTCGGAGCGCCCCGAACTTGCATGCGCGCGCAACTTTTACGCACGAGTGCAGATGGCGAGTGCAGATGGCAGACGGCGGGAAATGTGGGGTGTTAACGTCGCCAGTTTTTTCAAGTGCAGTACGTCTACACGGGAACTGCGCGACAGTCACTCGCCGTTAAGGTGTGTTCCCAATTCAAGAGTTGCCTTTTGCTGACAACCCCGCCGCGATCACTCGCACCGGGGTTGTCGCTTCATCAAACCCCTTGGGCACCCAAAAAAGCTGCCTTATTTGCTTCGCCTTTTAGTCATGTGGCGTCGGATCGTTGACGGGCGCATGCCTTCACAATTGATCTTTTATTCAGGTGCAGTGAACGACATGGACAAGCGCGCAATGCTGATAGCTGAACTGGACGAGAAGAGCTGTGTAGCGTGGCTCTGGCGGGCCGATCCGGGAAAGCAGCCCAAGCCCGTCAAGAACGCGGCAGCCTGCCTTCGGGAGATCGACAACGTGATCCTCTTCGGGGCGGCCAAACCTGAGATCGAGGCATGGCTTCAGGAACAAAGCGACCAGCAAGCTACATTTCCACGGGAACTTTGAGCTGGTTCCTGCTTTGATGGGATGGTCATGTGACATTTAGCTGCCACGTCCTGACAACCCCGGCGCGAGAAATCGCACCGGGTTTTTTCGTGTCATACTCAGGAACATGATGGCGATGGCCCAGTTGCGCGGTGATGATGGACATACCGCCGCGCCTGATCGAGTTGACCCGCAAGCTGGAGGAAGCTCTGCGCCGCGCCCGCGAGGCTCAGAACAACCGGCCAACCTGACAACTTTACCACCTGACAATCTTAGCGCGGAACTCGTGCACATGAGGGCAGATGGCGGGAAATGCAGAAAGTTGATGTCGCCTGCTTTATACGGGAACTTTATTCCGTTCACTCGCGTCTTTGGTGTGTTCATGTGGTTCTTAGTTACTTGGTACTGACAACCCCGGCGCGAGAGATCGCTCCGGGGTTTTCCGTGTCATAACGCCAGCTGCAGGCCGCAGAGCAGACCAGGGGTTGCTTTAGGGCTCATGATCGCCGTGGCAGTCCTGCCAGGTTCCGGAAATCGCCGCCTCGATGGCCATCCCCAAGCGTTGCAGCGGGTGGTCGTTTTATGCCCCGTCTGGCAACGTCTGATCGATCAGTCTCCTGATGACCTCAGGCCGAGATGGCAGATCCGCCGCACTGCGTCGGTATGCGTCCAAACGGTCGGCCAACGCGGCAGGCATGCGAACCAGAACCTGAACCTCTTTTGCATCACCCATCTGATACCTTGATATCTTTTATCAACTGGAAACACCCGTGCTTGATACCGTGATATCGGCCATCATCCAGCCTCCACAACCTGTCCAAAGGGAGACCAGACGATGCGGCACAACCCCGGCGCCTTTGCCCCTGCTTCTGTTCAGGACACAGAACCTTTTCTCGATCTGCTGGTCCAGATGAACCCGGACACTCTGCGAAAGCTGGCCGCGATGTGCGAGGCACGGCAGGGGGGCCTGGAGGTGATGGCGGAGCCGCTGCGCGCCTATGCAGATCAACAGGCGCGTTCAACTGCTGGTTCGGCCGCATAAAACCTGGGATCGACCGAGCTGCCTGACCGCAGCCCCGACCAGGCGAAACAAATCACGGCTCAGTGAATTTCCCGCGGCCGGAGCTAACTGAACAGCAAGGTCAGCTCCAACTTGCGTGGCTGCCGAGTACTCAATTTTCGTTGTTCCGGCGTGCCAGCAGCTTTGTAGACGCCCTGAACGTCGGGACCTGCTTTGTTTCGGACCTGTCCGGTGTCGCCATTTCTAGGGCTGACGAGAGAGCAGGCGCAGGAATTGACCCGACATCGGCTCCCAAAACTTCTACCCTTGGCCACGCCCATGCTGAGATTGTCCCTGAACGCATCGTTGCCGGTGCCGGTGGGCGTTCCGATCGCAACCCACACCCCCATTGTCATGCTCCTGGAAACCTGCAGGTAAAAGTCGGGCGGCCAGTTGGCGCAGCGGGGACTGCAGGATGACGACCGCACTTTGGAAAGGAACGGTCGCTTGTCTCCCAGCCAAGCCGCCCGTCATCCGGTCCTCGGCAATGCGGTCTTGCGTAAAGATGGAAGAACCGGAATGATCCACACAGCCTAGGGTTGATTTGAAGGTGACGCATGAAGCCTGGAATCATTGTTCTGATGGCACTTCTCGGCTCTCCTGTTTGGGCGCAACAGGAGCTAAAATCGATCAATAACACCGTGGCCGACATAGGGGATGATCTCAATGCCACGGCTTATATGTCTTCCAGGTGCGCCGGGCTATTTGACGGCGTTATCGCTTACGGTGGTCAGAACATGGCGGAAAATGTTGTCGAGCAGTATCGTCAAGATTCGGTCGACCTGACGATAGGGACAATACTCATCAGGATGCGGCAGGCTGAGGGTTGGGGGCTTCCGGCAAAGGACTTGAACGGGGAGATGGAGAACTCACTTGGCGAAACCGTTCGCTTTTCAGACATGTATGAAGCCCGCTTCAGCACCAACTATCAGCTTACCGGGACGATGATGGAGCGTGACCAGGTAGCAATTGATGATCTCGACCTTTGCGATGAGATCGCCCCGCGGATGAGGTCTCTCGTCATTAATATGCTTGGTGAAGCTGCCAACTAAGCGAGACTAGAGAGTTCGCCGGGGGTAATGCTTCCGGCGCCCAATGTGAACTACGCCTGTTTCACTTTCATTCACTGTAGCGCAAGCAAAATTCAGGCAGCTAAATCGGATCGTTCTAGTCGAAGATAGAAACGGTCGATTTAGTCGTGGACAGAAACGCCCGAGTTCTGTCCGTCAATGCCTACGCGACGAGCCCATCGCCGACAATCGGGCAGGCTGCAGCGAATGCGTCTGCAGCAAGAGCGGTCTGTCCAAAGCGGCCAGTCGGGAGCGAAGCATTGCCGCAATGTGGCTTCCCAAGAGCGGCCACTCATACTTGCCGCAGCGATCTCGAACTGTTGCGTGTGTGCCGCTCGGGGTGATTGTTTGGGCCGTCTTCGACCCTAAGGCCCATAGGGCTTCTTCCTGGTAGCGTGGCAGGAACGTCAGTGTGCGCTATCCCCTGAGCGCCGCGTCTGTCAGCACCCCTGCGGAGCGTCTGTACTCGTCAGCGCGTTCCTCGAACGTTGCCGCTGCGGCGGTCCTTCCTGCTTGCAGCGCGTCGATCGCCATTTTTTCCATGAGGTCAGCCCGCTCCCCGATGACCCGAAGGGCGATGCGAATAGCCTCGTCAACAGAGCCCTCCTGTTCGTGGGCCAGAGCTTCGGCAGTGTAGCCGTGCCCCACCTGACAGCGGAAGCGGAGCGGGGAGCGTCTGATCTGAGACAACGTTCCTCCGCATCCGGGGCAGTTCAACGGAACGGGATCTGCGATTTTCGCCATGGTGGAGCTGTCAGAGGGTCGTCCCATGGCAATTGCCACTTCAAGAGCGACGCTTGGGGGGGGAACCGGGGCAGGGCCCGGCTCTTCGTTGACCAGACGGCTCAGTACGTCGGCCAGTTCAGCGGCAGAGGCGCGATAATCGATGTCGCTCGCAAGCAGTGCAGTTCTCGGCATCTCGCTTTCCACGGCATCAAGCGGACTTTGAACAACTGTTACGCCGCCACAGCGTTTAAGGTCTGCCAAGCCGGACGCTCCGTCATTCAGCATGCCGGAGAGCAGGACACCAATGGCCCGAGGCCCAAAGCTTATTCCTGCCGAACGAAACAACGGGTCGATCGCCGGCCGGGCCATGTTTTCGCGAGGTCCGCGACCTAGGCGGAGAATGCGCCCATCGATCACCAGATGATGGTCCGATGGTGCTACATAGATCCGACCTGGCTGAAGAGGCTCGCCATCGACGGCGGTACTTGCAGGGTGCGGTCCGCCACTATCCAGAATACTGGCCAGGAGATTTTGATGCCCGGCGCCGACATGAACCGCGATCAGGACAGGGGCACGCAAGTCGGCAGGCAACGCGCGGCAGATTTGCCGGATCACCTCGACCGACCCTGCCGAACCGCCTATGACGATGATTTCGCGCCCGGTCATCTAACTTCCTCCGCTTAACATACACCCAGGGGCGCGGGTCTGATCAACCAGACGCACCGCCCAATAATTCCAGAACCTGCTCCTCCAACTCCTTCGAGGTGTAAGGCTTGTTTAGGCGCGGCCGATCACGATGCCGTTCTTCAAGCGCCCAATCGCTATAGCCACTGCAAAAGACGAACGGTATTCCGCGCTCGGCTAGGACATCTGCAACGGCATAGGAATTTCCCTCCCGAATGTTCACGTCCAGGATCGCTGCGTCGATGGATGCCTCCGCGGCGAGCCGCAATGCCGCGTCCAAGTGCGCGACAGGCCCGACCACCTCGGCACCGAGGTCCGTGAGCGTGTCTTCGATCACCAGGACGATCAGCAACTCGTCTTCCACGACGAGCACGCGGCGGTCTTTCGCGCTTTGACGATCAACCATTTACTTACCTCTCCGATCTGGCGAACGGAGCTCTCCGACACCCGGGGTGAGGGGAAGCTCGATGATGCACACCACACCGCTGGCCGGGAAGGCGCGGTCGACTTTGGCATTGAATTCGTAGCTGAGCGAACGTTCTATGACTGTCGTGCCAAATCCCCTTTTTACGGGAGGAGATGAAAGAGTAGGCCCGCCAGTTTCTATCCAGCTCAACTGCAATCGACGATCGGGGTCATCCGTCACCTCCCAAGAGACGGTGAGTGCCCCTCTGGTGTCGGACAGGGACCCATACTTTACCGCGTTGCTGGCCAGTTCATGAATGGCCATCGCCACCGACAAGCCAGCCTTTGGGGTCAGTACGATGTCGGGGCCTTCGACCCGAAGGTCCCGATCTTCATAAGGCCTCAGTTCGGTTTCGATGAGGTCGCGTAGAGTTCCTGTGCCGCCTCCGCCGCCATTTGTAAGGAGGCTGTGAGCACGGGTGATCGCAGTGATGCGGGCGCCAATCGTCTCAGCAAACATCTCCGGAGAAGGATTAGCCTTGAGAGCCTGGGCGACAATCGATGACACGATCGCCAGGATGTTCTTCACCCGGTGATCCAACTCCCCCAGTAGCAATGTTGCCTGCTCTTCTGCCCGCTTGCGCTCCCCGATCTCCAAGGTCACCGAGATCACACTGTTGGTGTGCGCGTCACCTTCATCGAGGACGGAAATGCTGTCATGTACCCATGCAGTTGTTCCGTCAGCTCGCTTGAGGCGATATTCTGCCTCGAACGGCTGCCCATCCTTAATCGCTTGGCGGAAGCGTTCGCCGATCTCCTGGGCGTCATCGGGTTCGATAAGTTCATGCCGGCGTAGTCGTCGCAGATCCTCCGCGGACCGTCCGGTCATTGTCTCGAAGGCCGTATTTGACAGCAGGAAACGGCCAGTGAGGTCGGTTTCGGCAACACCCACAGCTGCCTGACCGACGATTGCTGCGAAGCGGCGCTCGCTCACACCACGGGCCCGCTCAGCTTTCTTGCGTCCGGTCACGTCGACGAAGGTAATCACAACCCCATCGATGACCTGTTCGATACTCCGATACGGCCGGATGCGCATGACAAACGACGCGCCGCGGTCCTGCAGTTCGAGTTCGCGCTCGATGACGGTCAACTCACGCAGCACCTTGGCTGCGTCACGCCGCAGGTCGTCATAGGCCAGCAGACTGACAATGTCCGTCAGAGGTCGACCTCGGTCGCTCTCCCGCAGGCTGAAGATATCAGCCATACCCGGTGTGAAGTTCTTGATGCGCAGGTTTCCATCCAGGAAGATCGTCGCAATCTGGGTACTGTCCAGAAGGTTCTGCAGATCGCTGTTCAGGTTGGACAGGAGGTCGTTCTTCGCCATCATTTCGGCGTTGACCGTCTGCAGCTCCTCGTTGATCGACTGCATCTCCTCTTTTGATGTCTGCAACTCCTCGTTGGCCGACTGTAGTTCCTCGTTGACCGATTGATACTCCTCAGCCGAAGATTTCATCTCCTCGTTTGCTGTTTCAAGATCGACGATCGTCGCCTGCAACTGCTCTCGGACTGTGCGGAGCTCTTGCTGGGCGGCCAGGGCTTCCGTACTCTGCAGGCTCCCGTCCGCGGCCGGTGATGCCTCCGTTGCCGCCGCATGAACGTCCTGAAAGGCAATAGCGTAAAGCCCTTCGCTACCCGTGCCCTGGACCGGTTCGACGATGACACGCAGCAAGCGTTGCGTCCCGTCAACGGAGATGGGGACATCGTCGGCGATGACTCCTTCTCCCGTCTTCATCACGGACTGCAGCGCCATGCGAACAGTCACTCGCAGGTTTTTACGCAGATTGGACAGAAGGCTCAGACTTGCCGGACCGGCTGAGGGCTCCAAATACCGGGCAACTTCCCCCCTGAATAGCGCAGGATATTGCTATGACGATCAACAACGAGAAATGCCGGCGAGTGCTTGGCCAGGGCAAGGCGCACTGCGCGATCGACACGGTCGCCAGACCCACCACCCACGTCGCTGGCGGGGCGGTTCGGGGCCTGGACCTGCGGGGGCATCGGCAGGGTCGGAAACGCCGCATCCCCGTCCTGGCGCTGAAAAATATGGGCGGCCTTGTCTTGGACCGAGAAAAGCTTGGCGTGCCCGCTTACGCCTTCCGATTGTCCAAGAAAAAGGAGGCCATCAGGTTTCAGGGCATAGTGAAAGGTGCGCAGCACGCGGTCCTGCAGCTCGCCGTCCAGATAGATCATGAGATTGCGACAAGAGAGCAGGTCCAGCTTTGAAAACGGCGGATCCTTCGTCACGTTATGGACGGAGAACACGCACATCTCCCGGATCTGCCGGGACGGGTAGTATGCGCCGTTATCCTCGAAGAACCATCGCTCAAGGCGCTCTGGGGAGATGCCCACGGTGCGCTGGTAGCGCCCGGCTCGGGCAAACTCGATTGCACGATCGTCGATGTCAGTGCCGAAGATCTGGACGTCCAGACCCGTGCCACGGGCGTCGATCAGTTCTCGAATGGTGACCGCGAGGCTGTAAACCTCCTCGCCCGTCGAACAGGCCGGTACCCAGACCCTCAGGGATCGAGTGCCTTCACTGCGTGAGAGAAGTGCGTCGATTGCCGCCGACAACCCTTGAAAGGCCTTCGGGTCCCGGAAGAACTCGGTCACTCCGATGAGCAGGTCCCTGAAAAGCAACTCGGGCTCGGCGGGGTCTTCTCGGAGGTGCTTGATATAGGCAGGGACAGTGTCGGCCTGCAGGACCTGCATGCGACGTTGGATACGGCGTGTAACCGTCTTGATCTTGTATTTGCTGAAATCGTGCCCCGTCTTTGCGCGAAGGACCGCGAGGACGGTCGCCAGGTGCTCCGCCGCGTCGATCCGCGTGCCGTCGCCGTCTTTGCGGTCGGCAACCAATGCCAGGTGATCGCGGTAATCGATCAAGCTGGCAGGCATTTCCTCGACTTGCAGAATATAGTCGACGTGACCGGTCGCCGCCGCGCTTTGCGGCATGCCGGGCATGGCGTGATGGTCGAATTCGGCCTGCGCGATCGTCAGCCCGCCGCTTTCCTTCACAGCGGTGAGCCCAACGGACCCGTCACTCCCAACACCTGACAGGACGATCGACACGGCGTTGTCGCCCTGATCCCGAGCCAGAGAGATGAAGAAGGAGTCGATTGGTCGACGGTCGGCCCGCGCGGGCGCAGGTCTGACGACAAGAAGCCGGCCATCTTCAATCGTCAGGGTCGCGTCCGGAGGGATGACATGGACCCGGTTCGGCTCGACGCGCATACCGTCCTGAGCTTCCACCACAGGTATTGGCGATGCCCTGTCCAGGATTTCCGTGAGCATACTTTTGTGATCAGGAGACAGGTGCTGGACCAGCACGAACGCCATCCCACTGTCAGGGGGCAGATGCGCGAAGAACGCAGTGAAGGCTTCGAGGCCGCCTGCGGACGCGCCGATACCGACAATCAGCCCAGGGGGTGTAGCCCTTTCCGCTTTATCCCTCATGGCCGCGTTAACCCTTTGCCTAAACTACGTATCCCTAACCTGCCTAAGGTAGGACTGTTCCAACCATATCGAGCTAATAGCACCAACCGGCTCCGTTGATCAGCATGTAGGTGTGCATCTGCGTATTATTCGCGGCGCAAAAAACATCAGCATCCGAACCTTCACTTGGTTTGGAATTAGAAGAGTTCACTCCGGTCAACGACTGCTTCGGCCAAATGCTGCGATTGCCATGTCGCACCGTCGTCCGGCAGCTTTGCCACCCAATTTGTGCCACTGGCACCAACCCTGAGCACTATCGTGCATCAGCAGCGAATGACCGGAGGGTCCCGCACTGCTGCCGGTCGGCTTGGACAAAACCTTCTACCCATAACATGCTGGCCAAATACGGTCGTTTTTGTCCCTGTCAGTCCGGCCCTCACGAAATCAACTGGTTGTCTGGGACAAAAACCCGTCCCAATACTGAAGAGGTTTTGTCCGGGTTCTGTCCATCAGGACTAGACGATCTTGGCAAAGATTGTCATTCTCCTAAGAAGTGATCCGACGGAGGCTCAAATGGCGACGATGAATGTCTCGATCCCCGATCCCATGAAGGCCTGGGTCGAGGAACGTGCTCGTGGGGGCAGCTTCAGCAACGCCAGCGATTACGTTCGACACCTGATCAGGCGTGACCAGGAACGAAGCCAGGCGATAGGGCAACTTCAGGCAGCCATCACGGAGGGGCTGCAAAGCGGTGAACCACGTTCCTTTGATGCGACAGCCTTCAAAGCACGGATGCGCAGCAAGCATGGGGACTGAGCATAGCTGCACCCTGAGACTTACCTTCCGCGCTGAAGCCGACATGGAGGACATCTGGCTGCACGGGGCAGCGGAGTGGTCCCCAGAACAGGCAGACAGATACGTCGACGGAATTACGGCTGTCCTGGACCTCCTCTGCGCGATGCCGGGGATTGCCCGGAAGCGGCTGGAGTTCACCCCTCCGGTGCGGATCCACCCGTCTGGAATTCACCTCATCATTTACCGTACTGTAGGTGATCACCTTGATGTCCTGCGCATCCTTGGTGGTCGCCAGGATTGGCAGAGACTTCTGGAGATGCTGGAATGATCCTTGGGTATGCTCGCGTGTCGACTGTCGATCAGAACCTCGACAGCCAACGTGATGCCTTGGCTACCGCCGGTGCCGAGCGAATTTTTGCAGACACCATCTCTGGCACCGTCCGAGCCCGTCCGGCGCTTGATGAGCTGATGAAGCAACTTCGTGCTGGCGATGTGATCGTTGTCACCAAGTACGACAGGCTGGCTCGCAGCCTGAAGGACCTCCTTGAGCTCGTGGACCAGATCAAGGCCCAAGGCGCAGGGTTCCGTTCTCTGGCCGAAGACATCGACACGACCACGCCGGCAGGCAGGTTGGTGTTCCATGTCTTTGCCTCGATCGCCCAGTTCGAACGGGAGCGGATCTCAGAACGCACTAGAGAGGGCCTGGAGGCTGCTCGTAGGCGAGGCAGGGTAGGAGGACGGCCTCCCGCCCTGTCGCCTGCCCAGAGGGCCGAGGTGAGGCGCATGCGCGATGAAGAGCATCGCCCCTTGCCTGAGATCGCTCAGCTCTTCCGGGTCAGCACGAAGACTGTCCGGAGGGTGATCTGATTACCCAAGCCCACAGCGGGGCGCAGTAGGGTTGTTCGTAACAAGGCGCCAAACGAGATAGAGCCTATGCCCGGCCATCCCTCGCTCTTCATGGGGAACAGACCCGAGGCCAGCGCGCTTTCAGGCCGACAAGGTTGGTCTCCTAACCCCTCGTGGGGAACGGGAACGGGAACGGGGACGGCGCGGCACGCCCATCGCCAAGGGCAGCGATTACACCTCCTAACCCCTCATGGGGAACGGGGACCTTGCAGGTAAGCGGTCGCTGGCCCCCACTGTCGACTTAGCTTGACGGCTTGAAGTTCCACGGTAGCAGGTCATCGAGGCGGCTTTGTGGATGGCCGGTGGCGATCGCCGTGAGGGTGGCCTTCAGATAGGCAAAGGGCTCAATGCCGTTGATCTTGCAGGTCTCGATCAACGAGGCGATGCGGCCCCAAGCAACGCCGCCTTCGTCGTGACCTGCGAAGAGCGCATTCTTGCGATTGAGGGTGATGGGGCGGATCAGATTTTCGACCCTGTTGGAGTCGATCTCGATGCGCCCGTCGGTCAGGAAAGCTTGCAGCCCTTCCCAGTGGTTATGGATATAGGTGAGTTTTTCGCCCAACCGGGATTTGGTGGAGATCTTTCGGCGTTGCGCCTGCAGCCAGCCGCCGAAGGCGGCCACCAGCGGTGCGGTGCGGGCTTGGCGGGCCGAGAGGCGCTGGCCGGGCGAGACACCGCGGATGTCGGCCTCGACGGCGTAGAGCTCGGCGATGCGGCGCAGCCCCTCAGCAGCGATCTCGGAGCCATCGCGGTCGAAGACTTCCTTCAGTTTGCGCCTTGCATGCGCCCAGCAATGCGCGATCCGAATGGGGGCACCGCCCTTGCGGATCGGTTTGGTCAGCCGGTTATAGCCTGTGTAACCATCGATTTGCAGAATGCCATCGAAGCCGGTCAGGAAGGTCTCGGCATTCTCGCCTGCGCGGCCGGGGGCATAAAAGTAGACCACGCCGGGCGGGTCCTCGCCGCCCCACGGCCGGTCATCGCGCGCCAGTGCCCAGAGATATCCGGTCTTTGTGGTCCCACGCCCCGGGTCCAGCACCGGGGCCGTTGTTTCGTCCATGAACAGCTTGCCCGACCGTTTGAGATGCTCGGCCAGCCGGTCCACCACCGGCGTCAGATGGAACGCGGCCTTGCCCACCCAATCGGCCAGAACGGCGCGGTGCAGATCAAGGCCCGCCCGCGCCAGGATCTGGCTCTGTCTATACAACGGCAGATGGTCCGCATACTTGCTGACCAGCACATGGGCGAGCGTCGCCTCGGTTGGCAGCCCGCCCGTGATCAGGCGGGAAGGTGCTGGTGCCTGAGTGACGCCGTCGGTGCAGGACCGGCAGGCATATTTCGGGCGGACGGTGACGATGACGCGCAGCTGGGCAGGCACGATGTCCAGCCGCTCGCTGCGGTCTTCACCGATCTTGTGCATGATGCCGCAGCCGCAGGGGCAGATCAGGCTGGCGGGCTCGATGACCTCTTCGATACGCGGCAGTGCAGCCGGTAGGTTGCCGATATTGCGCTTCGGCGCGGGCCTGGTCGCCCCCTTGTCCGTCCTGGTGGCCTGCGTTTCCCTCGAAGCCTCGACCTCGGCCAACGCAATGGACAGGTCCTCGAAAGCCAGCTGCCGCTCATCCTCGGTCAGCTTTTCCGACCGCTTGCCATGCAGGGCATGGTTCAGCTCGGCGATCAGATGCTCCTGGCGTCTGGTGATGTCCTTGAGAGCCGCCACCTCTTCCAGCAACGCCTGAACCGCCGCGCGCTGCGCGTTGGGAATGGCGGAAAGATCGAGAACAGAGGCTGCGAACATGCTCTGATTTTATCAAGGATCTCCGGCAAAAACATGGAAAATCAGGCAACTGATTCATTCTGCCGCAGCAGGGGGGCGGGTTTCCAGAGCTTTGACCTTGCGCCAGTCGAGCCCGGCAAACAGCGCCTCAAACTGGGCATGGTTTAGCGCCATGATCCCGTCCTTGATGGCCGGCCAGGTAAAGGTTGTATCCTCCAGCCGCTTGTAAGCCATTACCAGACCGGTGCCGTCCCAATACAAAAGCTTCAGCCTGTCCGCCCGGAGCTATGCGGGATTTTGGGTGACGCGGCCTGATCAAGCGGCGCGGCTTTCGTTGGCGTCCTGCTCGGCGACACCGTCAGTGAACTTGACGCCTTCGACGACGAGAGGCAACTGGTTTGCGCCCTTCAGTCGTCGCCATTTCTTCGCTGCGGCCTGAACCAGCTTGAACACCATCAGCTTCGCTGTCTTCTGAGACAACGCGCCTTTGGTTCGGACGGTGCGATGGCGGACGGTCGCGAAGACGCTCTCGATCGGGTTGGACGTGCGCAGGTGGTCCCAGTGAGCGGCCGGGAAGTCGTAGAAGGCCAGCAGTGCCTCTCGATCCTTGGTCAGGCAGGCGACGGCTTTCTCGTATTTCACGCCATACTTCTCGACGAAGGTATTGACGGCGGTCTCTGCCGCCGCGCGGGTCGCGGCTTGCCAGATCTCCCGCAGGTCAGTCTTCACCGCCGGGTGCATCGACTTCGGAAGCTTGTTCAGGACGTTGGACACCTTGTGGGTCCAACAGCGTTGGTGGCGCGTGTCGGGGAAGATCTCATCCAGCGCCTTCCAGAAGCCAAGGGCACCATCTCCGACCGCGAGGTCCGGTGGCGCCGAGAGGCCGCGGGCCCTGAGGTCGACCAGCAGTTCATGCCAGCTCTGCGCGCTCTCGCGGACCCCAACCTGGAACCCCAGCAGCTCCTTCTTCCCTTCCGGCGTCGCCCCGATGATCACCAGCATGCACTCGGCCTGCGGCTCCATCCGGGCCTGCAGATACACGCCGTCGGCCCAGACATAGACGTAGCGCCGGGCCGAGAGGTTTCGGCGTTGCCAGCGGTCATGTTCTGCTTGCCACTCGCCCGTGAGCCGCGAGATCGCTCCTGGCGACAGGTTGGGCGCATCCGGACCGACCAGCGCGCTCAGAGCCTCCTGGAAGTCTCCAGTCGAGACGCCGCGCAAGTAGAGGACCGGAAGCAGAGCATCAAGGCTAGGCGAACGGCGCGCCCACTTCGGAAGAATGCGCGAATTGAACCGGATCTTGTCCTCCGGCGGCGCATCAGCTGCCCGGTCGCGCACCTTCTGTCTCTGCACCGGGATAGGGCCGATCCCGGTCTGGATGTTCCGCTCAGGGCCGGTGCCGTGGTGGACAACGCGCTGCCTGCCATCGGGCAGGCGCTCCTCAGCAAACTGCGCGACAAAACTCGCGGCCTCAGCCCTGAGTGCCGCTGCCAGCATCTGCCGGGCGCCGTCGCGTGCAATCTCGGTGAGTGGATCAACGACAGATCCGGGCTGGTGAAGCGGGGTGATCGTGATATCATCTTCCAAGGCGTATCGCTCCTTCGGGAGGTTCTGGCAGGCTTTGACACCCACCACGATACGCCGCCTTCTCAGACCCCATCACCCAAAATCGGCCATAGCTCGTCCGCCCGGCGCGAGCGGAACACGAACACCGTGCCGGTGAACGGATCCTTGCGCAGCACCGACGACACCAGTGCAGCCAGGCCATCATGCCCCTTGCGGAAATCGACGGGTTTGGTCGCAACCATGATCCTCACGCGGTTGGAGGGGAAGATCATGGGGTAGCCGCCAGGGCGCGCACGACCATGGCAATCCGCTCCGCCGAGGCCCCGACTTCCAGACGGATCACCACCGCGCCCGCGACGATCTCCGGCCGGGCCACGGCACCGACATCGGCCCGCGGCGCATCTTCAGCGGGGCCGAGCAACAGCGCCGCAAACTCCACCGGATCTTCAGGAGCAGGCAGCACCAGTCGCCCTTTCCGCGCCAGCGTCCGCCAAGAAGAGACATGGTTCGCCGGCACCCCGTGCCGCCGCGCAACGGTATTCACGGTCACGCCCGGCATCAGCGTCTCCGCCACAATCCGCGCCTTTACCTCATCCGGCCACTTCCGGTTCCGACGGCCTCGGCCGCCAGCCGGGAGAAGCTCCAATGCAGACTCCATGGAGAAACTCCGTCCCAACAATCATCACGATCCAATGAACCGATCAGAATGCCGCGCGGAAGGTGGGGGGCAGAGAACGCTTACCCTTGCAGGGCATCGGGCGCAACCTTGCCCAGTTCCTTCTCCTAACCCCTCATGGGGAACGGGGACCCATGCCGCCAGCGCGACAGATGCGGCCATGTAGGCCTCCTAACCCCTCATAGGGACCGGGGACCGGATCAACTACGCCACCACCGACGCCGCCTTCGTCCTCTTAACCCCTCGTTGGGAACAGTAATTTGGCTTCTTATCGAAGCACCCGTAGTTGTGGGCGTACTCCTAACCTCTCCTGGGAACGGGAACCCGGATCATCGAGGTAGCCGTCATAGACCGCCTTGATCTCCTAACCCCTTATAGGGAACGGGGACCGACTCGAACGCGGCCATGCAGGCCAACGAGACTCACTCCCAACCCCTTCTGGGAACGGTGACTGCTGCCGCCAGCGTCTACGCCCTTACGGGCTTGGTCGTCCTAACCCCTCATGGGGAACGGGGATTTGGTATCTGCTTGCCGCAATCGTCTATTATATGGACTCCTAATCCCTCGTGGGGAACGAGGACACGAAGTAGGCCTGGCGGGCGACGGGGCGCTGGCAAGGCTCCTAACCCCTCATGGGGAACGAGGACTCTGCCAGCATTACTGGACGAGCGCCAATGGCACCCCGCTCCTAACCCCTCATGGGGAACGAGGACCCCGTTCATCGACGCCCTGATCTCGGGGCTGGAGAAGCTCCTAACCCCTCATGGGGAACGAGGACCAGGTTCGAGACCTGCATGACCTGAAGGCCCCCGGTCTCCTAACCCCTCATGGGGAACGAGGACATGGTCGTCTCGCATATAGACCCTTCCATAGCTACGGCCTCCTAACCCCTCATGGGGAACGAGGACGCCATCGGACGCTGACGCGGTCGTGCATGTCCCCGCCCTCCTAACCCCTCATGGGGAACGAGGACCTGATGGCGGTCCTGCACGCCATGGGCCAGCCCAACACCTCCTAACCCCTCATGGGGAACGAGGACTCGATCAGGTCGTCCTGGTTGGGGTCGGGTCTGCCGAGCTCCTAACCCCTCATGGGGAACGAGGACCACGTCCTCGACGGATTTCAGGCCTGCCTCGCCGCTCTCCTAACCCCTCATGGGGAACGAGGACGCGTCCCGTTTTGCTGCGTTTCAGCCGCAGAAGGCCCCCTCCTAACCCCTCATGGGGAACGAGGACTTGGGCTGATGCGTGACATTATCCGACAGACGGCAGTTCTCCTAACCCCTCATGGGGAACGAGGACTCTATGCCGACCGGCATCTCGCCTCACCCACGAACACCTCCTAACCCCTCATGGGGAACGGGGACAGGGATCACCTGCGAGCCGTCATGCAGACGGATGTACTCCTAACCCCTCATGGGGAACGGGGACGTTCCGTCGAGCACACGACGTTGCCGTCCTCGGTCTCCTCCTAACCCTTCATGGGGAACGGGGACCCGGTTGCGAGAATGACCATGATGAGCCTCCAGTTCGTCTCCTAACCCCACATGGGGAACGGGGACCATCCATTCCTCGCTACATTCCGGCCCGCAAGCCTCTCTCCTAACCCCTCATGGGGAACGGGGACTCAAGCTGGCGGATCTCTGGGAAGAGAAGCTGGACATCTCCTAACCCCTCATGGGAACTGGGACTTAGCTTCCAGACCGGTGGCAAGATGATGAAGTTCCACTCCTAACCCCTCATGGGGAACCAGAACTCAAATCCATGAAGTTAACATGGCTGTGGGCTTCTTCCTCCTAACCCCTCGTGGGGAACGGGGACCGTCGCCATAGTAGATCCCGCGCGCCATGTTGTAGGCCTCCTAGCCCTTATGGGGAACTGGGACTGGCGGCCCAATGCTCGCGGGCGCCCTCCGTCTTGGTCTCCTAACCCCTCATGGGGAGCTGGAACGCGCTCTTTCTCCAGATAGACTAGGTCCTGCCCCGGCTCTTAACCCTTCATGGGGAACTGTGGCGGGGTCTTCTAGCCCCTCCCAATCGGTGTGAGTGGTCTCCTAACCCCTCATGGGGAACTGGGACCAGATAGCGGCGGAACAGGTCGGTGCCCATGGGGACTGCCTCCTAACCCCTCACGGGGAACGGGGACGCGCAGTTGCTTGTTGACGCCTTCCAGTCCGGTCTTCTCCTAACCCCTCATGGGGAACGGGGACTCCGCTGCTGCGTCGTGCGGCAGATACATGCCGCCGAACTCCTAACCCCTCATGGGGAGCGGGGACCTAGCCTCTGACGGGCCTCTCAGCGAAGCTCTATGCATCTCCTAACCCCTCAGGGGGAACGGGGACATGCCTTGAACTGAGTGGTTTCGCCCATTATGAGGGCCTCCTAACCCTTCATGGGGAACTGGGAGCCTTAATTTCCAACAATTTCAAAAAGCAATGTACCACGCTCAGGGGGAAGGCACCCGTTGCCTCAATAAAGACTATGTAGTCCCCTAGCCCGTACAGCAAGATCGAAGGATATCGTTGCTATTGACTGAATCGATGGTCCTTTCGACCGTTGGCACAATCCGGGTAAGCCGGATTAGCCGCTCGCCAATCTCCCGAGCAGTTCGGTGCTCCGCCCTAAGATGATCTTTTTCCGCTCTGCGCAAGATCGTTAGACAGCTTTCAACCAGACGGTCGGCCTCTAGAAGGGGTGTTTCCCCAACATGGGGAAGCAGGATCTCTTCGCGTCGGCGTACCCGCCGGTCATAGCTCAGGTCGCTCAAAGCCTGTTCAAGTGATGTGGAGATTGCCACTTCGATCCGACCGTCGTCGAGTGGCCTTGATGGCATGTTGGACAGCCGTTCATCCGAAGCCCAGATGTGCCATGGCACATTTCGGCGGTTTCCATCAGGATCGACAAGGGAGACAGCCGGAGAAATCATCCGGAGCCTCAACGCCTCCCGGAGAAAAGCCTGGCGCCATTTCTGGGCGGAATGCAGACTGATTTTTCCCAAATCACCGAGCCAAGCTGACATCGCTCCGGCTTTCTTTGGACGATAGTTCCTGAGCGTGTTCCGGATACCCTTGTATCCCCGCTTCACGAGCGCCTCTTCCATCGCGCACCAGAAGAGGGCGGCGGCCCAGGCCGCCGATTGTGGCATCTTGCGGAATGTCCCATCGACCTGATCAAGGTCACGCTCAGTCACGTCAAACCGCGCCCTCGTCGCGTCCAAAACGCAGTCGATGAAGCGATCAACGGGAACCACCGGGGCCTCTGTGAGCAACTGACGTCGAATATGGCTGAACCACCCCAGCTCCGACTTTTCTGACCTGAAGGAGGTGACGACGACCTGACCATCCATGTCACCCCGGGCCACACGACCGATCCTTTGGACGAAGGAGCAGGGGTCGTGCCCGGGATTCATCAGGATCATTCCGGCACGGAAGGTCACCCCCATTTCGACACTCGCTGTTGCGATGAGCACCCGGAACTTGAGCGGGTCCGCAGCTCGGCCCACCATGAAGAGCCCCTTCAGATCAAGATTGGTCGAGTCGTCAACCGAGCTGATTGCAAGCCGCTCCGCCCGGCCAATGCCAATCCCGTCGAACCAGGCTGCAAGTTCCTGTTTCGAGGTCTGGAGATCGCGAACGGAGTCGAAGATCAGGACCACCTGCCCCGCCTTGCTGTCGGAAGGGCGAGACAGGGTTTCGAGGATGTCCTGACGGCAAGCCTCTAGCGCCTCAACCATCGAACCATCCCGGCGGAACGTGACAGTGACGTCACCATGGATCGCCCGCATGCCAACCGTCTCCTCGGGACCACCCGTCACGACCATTTCCGCTTCCACAAGGATGCTTTCTCGTGGGATGCCGAAGTGAACGAAAGAGGTCACGAGATCTATCGGAGTTGCCGAAAGGAAGGTGAGCTTCGCTTCCGTGGCGTCCTGAGCCAGAAAGGTCGCGATCGCCATCGAGAGGCCCATGCCCCGGGCCTCGATCGTGTGAAACTCGTCGAATACGACATGGTCGAGGCGCAGGAGATCGACAATGGACTGCACATCGGCTCCGCCTTGGGTGAAAGCAGGCCTTAACAGGTAATGAGCCACACTTTCTGGGGTGGCGATGATCATGAGTCCCTCTTGCGGAAGACTCGCCTCCATCCGGATCTCCCGGATGCGGTGGCGGTTCACATCGGCTTTGGGATCCTCCGCCCGGATCCGGCGGCCCTCGTCAGATGTCCAAAGACCAACCCGCTCAAGAACCCGATCTTCCGTCATGCCGGCATCGACCAGGTCCTGACGGAGCCCTTCTGCAAGGTTCTGGGCCAGGCGCCGGGTTGGGACAATGAAGAGGATCCGTGCACCTCGTTTGCGCATCGCAACCTGAAAGGCATAGCTCTTGCCGGCACCCGTAGGGGCCGAGAAGATCCGGACCGGTGCCGGCGCGTCGAGCATCTGTTCCTGAAGAGGTGAAAGTCCCTCTGCCCCCACGGGAACAGCGTGCCGTGGGATGACGAATGAACACCGGTCTTCCTCAGGCATCGAAGACCCTCCAAGATCCGACGATGCGAGCCGCCTCCTCAAGTGGTTTCGGCTCTGTGAACTGCATGTCGTAGAGTGCGAAGACATCAACCTCCATCTCCGGGTCAGTGGCCGGATCCTGGCCAAAGAGATGGGCCGTGTGGGCGTTCAGGCGTACGGCTTTCACATCGGGCGCACGCTCCAGCTTAACGATCCCGCCGAGATGGCGACCGGTCCGGATAATTAGGTAATCGATTTCCCGGCCGTCTGCCTCGCTGGCCATGCGGAATGGATCTGGCCCAAAGATGGCGCCCTCGTAGATTGTGCCGGGGGCGACCTCCTGAATGTAGAACCACGTCTTGAGGTTGCCGGTGCCGGTAGCATCCATGATCTTCTTTTGATAGCCGCCCTCGGTGTCCAAGTTCAGCCTCTTGCCGAGCTGGGGCAGGAGAGACGGGTTGACCGCCGTGAACACCGACGCCATCCACGGCAGGACCTCCAGGTCCCGCCGGTAGTCCTTCACCCTTGGAAGAGCTACGGAGGACGAAAGCGCTCCCATCGCATTGGCAATCGCATAGCTCATGGATCGGTCTGCCAAGAACTCCGCAATTGTCGCCGTGCCCGAAGACACAGGAAGGCTGTGGTAGTGGAGCGGCGACAGGGTCGTCGCCCGTACCGGGGTGACGTCGGGCACAGTCATCAACTGATCCCTTCAAACCAGGCGTTGAAGTAGGACGAGATCTTGCCGGCCGACGCGAGGTAGCGGGTGCGCATCTCGGCATCGTCTCCCTCCAGTGTAGCGATCATTGCCTTCTGGCGGTCCGCAATCTCGCTGCCGGGGATCACAACTGGCCAAGCGTCCTCGACCAGTCCACGGATCGCCGTTGCCGCAGCATCGGCGGTCGAGATGTCAGCGCCGGCTGCATGCAAGGCCGTGATCATGGCATAAGGGCTCGCAAGCTCACGCTCGAAGCGGCCACCACAGAGCGCAACCACGTGGTTCTTCACATTGACCCCGTAGATCGAGGTCTGGCCGCCGTAGGCACCTGCAAGGCTGATCGCCAACAGGAGGTGCTCGAGGGCCTCGGCGGGAGCTGTACGCCCATTCAGCGAGATTGTCTGCAGAAGCAAAGTGCTAGGTTTCACGAAGTGCCGTTCGAAGATGTTCACCGACGGCTGTTTCGTTTCCGCATTGAAGAGGGTGCCATCCTCCGACGCTCGGTTGTGGAAGGTCCGATCGACTGAGCTGCCGTAGTCTTGCAGGGACACCGCATCAGAATACTGAGCCGCAGCCTTTACCGGCAGAAACTTGTTATCTTGTGTTGCGCTGTCGCCGAATACGAAGGTGTTCAGATCGAAGCGGTCGCCAGGCTTCTCGCCCTTACGAAGAACAGTCTTGTTCTGGGCTAGAGTACCGCCTGCGTTGAGGAACCGCAGGATCTGGAGGCCCCGGGCGCGCTCACCGAACTTGAACTTGTTCGCAACTGCACGGACGTGACGCTCGCCTCCAACCTCGATGTCAGTGATCTCGGCGTCGGCATTGCGGAAGGATGCCGGCGAGATGACTTCGCGTAGGACGAAAAGAGTCACGGAGCCTAGGTTCTTCAAGGCAGGCTGTGCGTATGTCTTGTCCTTGCCTTGAGCCTCGAACAGGAGCTCGTCGAGAGTGCCCAGGAAGGGCTTGATGTCAGTGATCGGCATGGTGATCCTCACTTACCGTTTTCGGTTGTTTCCAGGGACGGTGTTTCAGCGCCGGAACGGGGCCGGTAAGACTCCTCGGTGAAGGAGACCTGGTAGATGGCGAAGGCGATGCGGCGGTCCTTCGAGACCGGCGGACGGCTCCGGAAGGCTCTAGGCCAGACTTGGGTTATGAAGATGGTCGCCGCATCTTGCGCAGACTTCCGTGGAAAGGGGCGGTCACCAAACGAGCCTCGATGCTCAAGACGCGCTGAGCGATCAAACTCGGCCTCAAGCTTACCAGCAATTGCAGCGATCATTGCTTCTTCGGATGTCTCTCCAATCCGAACACAACCCTCCACGGCCTCAAGCGCGATCCTGAGCCCAAGGCTACGTTCGTTGTTGCTGGCGTCCCGCTTGGGTGCAGCCTGGACCCGCGCCATGGCACGAGCGAAGTTGATGAGCGCACTGTCCTTTTCGGCGTGCATTGCGTACTCCTTTTTGGCGATGGTCATGAGGGCCATGCGCAGACCCATCAAGGTCTTCGCACGATCGTCGGGGAGACGGTCCAGAATGAGGATTGCCTCACAGGTGGCGCCGAAGCGGGTTTCCGGATCAAGGATCCGGAGTGCAACCTCGATGCCGACGTTCTGCATCTCGCTGGCGCAGAGCTGCTCCGCGATCCCGAGAAGAAAAAGCGCCTGCGGAAGCTGTTCAATTCGAAAGCTGTTGCCCCCAAACGCTTTACGCAAGGCAGCCGGGAGGATGTCAAAGTGGACGAAGCCCGCCTGTGGCGAGGGCATTCCCTGGAAGACATGGACAGGGCGTCCAAGGCGAAGGGCAGACTCCATCATCATGCGGATGAGCGTGATCAGATCAGCCGTCCGTGCCGGAACGCCAACATGCCGGGCGAAGACTTTGCGCGCGCCATACTGATCCCGATCCACATAGACCTGTCGCCCGGATTTCAGGTCGAGGCGCATCAGGTCGAAGTGATTGAGATCCAGGAAGGCATCGCGGAGATCACTGCTCAGGCCTAAGGTGGCAAAGAGACCCATGGCCGTGGGCGAGGACACGTTTGCTGGAAGGTCTTTGGCAAAATTCCCAGTCTTTTCTGCCTGCATCGTCCGCAGACGATGCTCAGCAAAGG
The DNA here is from genome assembly GCF_004683865.2 of Paracoccus liaowanqingii. Classification (NCBI taxonomy): domain Bacteria; kingdom Pseudomonadati; phylum Pseudomonadota; class Alphaproteobacteria; order Rhodobacterales; family Paracoccaceae; genus Paracoccus; species Paracoccus liaowanqingii. The sequence goes on from NZ_CP040759.1 coordinate 30,196, forward strand.
CGAAGTCCGACACAAGAGTCAGCGACTTGGCGCTCTCATGGGACTCGGGGCGTCCTTCGCGGCCGGAGAACGCACTAACATTGAGGCCCTTAATTCCAGACTTTTTATTGATGACAGCCTTGGCACTCACTGGGGCGTTGGTGAAGTGGCAGTAGCCGAAGGGTGCTCCAATTTCCGCATCCAGGAAGCGGCGCCGAAGGGTGGCGTCGAGCCATTTCCTGGCCGCTTCGATGAATCTACTGCTAGGGTCTCCGATCTTCTCAAATAGTCCGGCACGGTCTGCGCCATCACCGCAGAGCCATAGAGAAAGAAGCCCGTCAAAGCCGAAGACATGGTGGCGCAGATCGGGATCGCGTGCCCCAAGGGCCGCGATCCAGGCCGCGAGTAGCGATTGGCGGCTGCCTTGGTGTTTGGTCTCCACAACCCATTCCGGAACGTCAAATCCGAGTTCGCTGGCGAGGGTGACGAGCTCTTGCTCTCGCGTGGCTGCGTCCGGGACCCGGGCAGCCAAGACCCTAGAGGTAGGCTCGGAGCAGCCAAGCGCCATGACGATACATGCAGCGTCTTTCAGGATTGGCAGCCGGGGATCGTTCTCATCTAAAATGAACCATGGCTGGAAATGCTTGCTTCCCTTACTCGTAAACGTATCGATGCCGGACAAGGATGGCGCGAAGCCGAGATCTCCAAAGAACGCTGCCATAGCCTGCCGCCAAGCATCCTCGTTCAACAGGCGGATATGAACGTAGAGAGCCTTTGACGCCTCGCGGCTGTCATACCTGAAGGCCTCTTCGAGGTCAGAAACTTCAGCGCCGCTATCGAGGATATCCCTGCTACCCTTTGGGTTGATATCAGCACGGAGATCGAGGCGCAGGCGCTTCGAGGCCTCGTTCAAGGCCACCTCCATCGCCTCCTCTGCAACATCCTGCTGACATACCAGCAGCAACTCGCCGTCGTGGTGCACCTCGACAAGGGGAGGGCATCCTTTCCGGTCATAGACAGCCACCGAAAAGGCGCGCTGGAGTTCATCGAGAAGGAAAGGTGTATGCGGCGACCTCAGGCTAAAGGCGGTCCAGCCCTGCTTCAGGTCCTTACTGCGAAGGCCTTCGAAGCGCTCCAATTCGCCGACCACATCCCCAATGGGACGAGTTGTATCGAGGAAGATCCCATCGAGACGATCAGCAAGCCGAACGTAGAGGCTGTCCTTGGCCTCCTCTATCGGAAGAAGCTTCATCCCCGGCGCGATCATGTCACTACGGCTGATTTCTACGGCGTTGATCCGTGCCAGAAGCGTCTCTGCCGACATCTGGGCACCATAGCGGGTGAGAAAAGCTGCAATACCGTAGTGACTCATCAACTCCGCAATATGAGCTGCTGTCAGTGCTTCACTTTCCTTCCGAGGCAGATCGAGTATCTTGTCCGCATCGTGAAGGAACGCCGTAGCCATGATCCGGACGATGCGGACCGGCAGGACTTCCTCATGCACACCCGCTGCCCTCAGATCAATCTCGGCGAAAACGGCCGCACCTCGGGTCACGCTGGTGAGATGATCGAGAAGCGTCACGTTTCGGAATTTTAGGCGATCCTTGAAGCTCTCTCCTTCCACATAGCCGCCCTTCCCGGACATCATCATGAGACGCGGTGTGCGGGCTTCGATCCGCTTGCCAGCGGCGATGTCCTTCTGCTGAGTTACGGCGAGGGGACCGTTATGAGCTTCCCGTTCCGCTTCCGAGAAAACATGTTCAGCAATGACGGAGCCAAGGAAGTCCCGGAAGAGGCGGGTCGAGACGGGGATCATCTGGGCCTCACTTACTGGGGAAGGATTGGGCAGCCGAAGCCGGCACGGGTCTTGGCGCCGAGACCTGCCATGTAGGCAAAGCGGACATCTTCCGGATGCCCTCGCATCGTAAGAGGAAGACTAAAGGCCGGCACGATCACCTTGCGGCCATTGGTTGCTTTGCGCAGATGAACCAGGCGCCGTGTGACGCCGACTGCCAGTGTCAGAGGATCAGCCGAGAAGCTGATGTCCATGTCCCTGCCGGCACGACGCTCGAGGCCGCGACGGAAGGCGGCATCGAAGTCGACACTCCCGAACTCCTCGATCCATTCAGTTTCAGGGTCCTTGCCCAACGGCTTGATCAGGATTGGACTCGCAAAAAAGACAGCCAATTCGGACACGCCGTCAGCAGGCAAACGCCCGAGGTGTCGACGAGCACCGGAGCAATCGATGACGTCACCATTGGAGGAGTGAACTTGGATCCACTCCGGCCTGATCTGCATCAGTCCACGGGCGATTATCTCGGACGGCGTTGAGATCGTCAGGCCAGTTATGGTTGAGAAGCCGTCTTCCCGCGCTACCCCACTCATCCCGAAGGTCCAAGGCTGCGCCTCAGGACCCACCATATCTTTGGAAGCGATCCCTGCCTTGTCCAGCGCAGCCACAATCGCAGCATTCATGCTGTCGCAGTACCGGACTCGCTGTGGCTTTTTATGAAGATCAATGAAGATGCGCATGGCCAACCTCCTTCTGTTTCATGGAAGCTGACAGAAAGGCTAACTATCATGCAAGAACTCTACCTGTCATAAAATCTGACATGAAAAGCAAACTTTTAGATGCAAGAGTTCTGGAGTACCTTGCTTATTGGGAGCGTCAGCTCACGGCAGGCAGGCTGGCAGCCATGATGTGTGTGGAGCGTCAGCACTCCCAGTCTCACATGATTACGCCCTACGAGACGCACCCCCTCACCCTTGGGAAGCTTGAGCGTCATAAGCGAGTGAAGCAGTTCCCTGCGCTGGCAGGAGACGGTTCCCTGCCAGCTTATACAGGCACAGCGCCCGCTGATGCGCTTCAGATCCTGACGGCGCTGGACTTTCTGACGGAAGGCCACCGCGACACTTACAGAGAGGGCTGGAGCAGCCAGGTAGGGCCTGCCGTTCCCCTTGAACGGGTGCCGGTACTGAATCAGCTTCATGCTTCACATGAGCCATTCAGAACACTGTTCTCCGCATGTGCACGCCGGGTAGCCGTAACCCTTCGCTACAGGTCTCGCACCTCTGAGGCGGTACATATGACGGTCAGTCCACACGCCCTCATTGACGGATACCAGCGACCCCATTTCAGATGCTACGTCGTTGAAGGTATGTCAGAGAATGCGATGCTCACGGGCCGGTACTTGCCTGGAATGAAAGGAAAGTACTGGTCAGATATTGTGCCCTATCGAGTTATCGAAGTGGAGGGTGAGCATCCGCAGAGTTATGTGGATGGCTGCGGGGACAGCAATTGGCATCAAAGAAGTCCATTGCTGTTCAAGCTAAGCGACTTGCTGACGCCGCCACTGCGCGATGCTGTGGTCCAGGACTACGAAGGCGCAGAAGGCTTTTACTATCCCTATTTGCTCATTCCCTCAGTTCGTGTAGCGCTTACCCCGTATGTACGAAGGTCGTTGCGCTGGCGTGTGTTCGACAACAGCCATCCTCAGGAGATGTTTGTCGAGGTTGAGGGCGAGGAGCGGGACAGCATCATTAAAACAGTGTTTGGGATGGGCGGTGAGTGATGGACTATGATCTCGGCGCCGATTGGAAGTGATTACCAGGAGATCCGGTCTGCTGCGCTCAGGCTGAAGATGACAGGGAAGCGAAATCAGCCCCTGGGAGACCTGCGCCAGCGGGTCGGAGAGGGGGCTGACTTCGCCTTCTCTTCGTTTGAATCACTCTCATTGTGAACCAGCGGATGAACCAGAAAGAGCGAACTCCGGCCAGTGAACTTCCTGTGTCGTAACGCACTGATAATCAAATTCAATTGTAGCTTGATCGATCCCACTATCACGGGATCCAGATCCTCTTTCCTTAGTTCGACCTGAACAACTCTGAACCATCTGAATTTTATTGATGAAAGTGCCGAAGCGGTAGCGGGGAATTGCAAGGTTTCGTATGCTGATACTCGAAACCTTGCGAATTTTCGGAGCTGTGATGAAGCCTCGTTTGCGCACTGAAGAGCAGGATGATCTCCTGCGTCCCCGCCTGACCGACATGATCGATCTGCGCCATGAACTGGCGAAACTTGCTGCGCTGATTGACTGGGAGTTCTTCGAGACCGAATGGGCGGGTTTCTTTCCGTCCCCGACAGGACGGCCGGCCACATCGCCGCGGCTGGTGGCGGGTCTGCTGTATCTTCAGCATGCCTATCGGCTGTCTGACGAGGCCGTCGTCGATCGTTGGGTCGAGAACCCTTACTACCAGCATTTCACCGGCGAGGTCTTCTTCCAGCACCGCCTGCCGATCGACCCGTCCTCCCTGACCCGGTGGCGCAAGCGGATCGGAGAGGAAGGAGCCGAGTGGCTGCTGACCAAGACGATCGAGGCCGGGCGGGCGTCAAGGACAGTCGATGACCGCAGCCTGTCGCGCATATCCGTCGATACCACGGTTATGGAAAAGAACATCGCCCACCCGACCGATGCGCGCTTGTATGAGACCGCACGTGGAAAGCTTGTCGCCCTCGCCAATGAAGGCGGGATCACGTTGCGGCAGAACTACAACCGCCTGGCCCCGCGCCTGGCGGTGCGGATTGGGCGCTACGCCCATGCCAGGCAGTTCAAACGCATGGGCAAGGCTCTGAAACAGCTGAAGGGATACACCGGTCGTGTCCTGCGGGATATTCGCCGGCAGTTGGACGGGATTGCGGAGGGGCCCTTCCGCGAACGGGTTCTGGACACTCTCGTGCTCGTCGGTCGTCTGCTGCATCAGTCCCCAAAAAGCCACGGCAAGATCTACGCCCTGCATGAGCCCGAGGTCGATTGCATCTCCAAGGGCAAGGCACGCAAGCGCTATGAGTTCGGCACCAAGGTCAGTCTGGCCACCACCATCGACGAGGGCTTTGTCGTGGGCATGCGTGCCCTGCCGGGCAATCCTTACGATGGCCACACCCTGCCCGAAGCGCTGGAGCAGGTTGCGATCCTGACCGGTCAGATCCCGGATCTGGCGGTCGTGGACCGCGGGTATCGCGGCCATGGGGTGTTGGAAACGAAGGTCCTGATCAGCGGCACCCGCCGCGGCCTGACGCAAAAGCTGAAAGCGCTGCTGAGGCGACGCAGCGCCATCGAGCCCGAGATCGGACATATGAAGACAGACGGACGCTTATCCCGCTGCCCGCTGAAGGGCACGTCCGGGGACGCCATCTTCGCCGTGCTCTGCGGCTGCGGCCATAACATCCGCAAGATCCTGGCCCACCTCAGGGCTTTGCTGGCCTTCATTCTCGCCGCTATCTTGCAAGTGATCAGGACAGAAAACGGCTATCTCGCTCATGGGCAGCGTTGTTCAGCCTGAACTCCTTAGCCATTTGTTCAAATCAATTGAGGGTAGCCCTGTCCTAAGAGTTGAACCATGTGCAGCGGGAGTTTTGGTTGCGACCCTTCGATTGCCGGGCAATTGAGCCGGTAATGGCCTTCAAGTCTTTCGGGGCTGCCATTTTTTGGCAAGCTTGAGGACATTGAGACGGAGCTCCTCAGCGTCCAGAGTATGTGGATCAAACGTTCCGTCTGCCCACTCCGCCAGCTCCTCATGTTCAGGATGGTTTGGGTCCTTAACTGCTTCAAGGAATTCTTCGTACCCCGGAGGCCCACCGACGTCTTCGGGTGGGCACCTGCCGGAGATGTGTCTCAGGCCGGGGTAGATCTCACCTGGAGCCAGTGGGGTGATCTTGCCGATCTGCAGCTTGTGCTCCCAGTTGTCCCCGAAGTCATAGATGTAACGGCCAGTGCGGACGCTGGTATCCTGGATCAATTGAGCCAGTGAGGTCTTGTTGGCAGGGAGATCATCACCACCGAAATCTGGATCTGGAACCCCCAGCTCACTCCACCAGCCTCGAACATGTAGCGATGCGAGTTGGTCCAGCCCATGGCGGCTTACAGGGTCAGGTGCAGGCGATCGAGGCAGATCGTGCTGGGCACTTGCAGGACCGCTCCAAGAAAATCCGGCTACATGCCGATGACGACTGCCACGTTCACAATGGCCAGCACGATGGTTATGTTTCTCAGCCACGTCATCCGCTTGATTGACAGATCAATGGTCTCTTGAAGCAGCCTGGACTGCTTTTTCAGGCTCATGATTACGGCCTCGTCTATGGTCTCTTTGTAGAGCGTCTGGACGTGGGCATTGGTCAGCTTGGCGATCTGTCCACGCTGCATGGCTTGGAACACATAGACCGGATCATCCAGTCTCGTGGGATCCAGATCCTTCACGCCGCTCTCATGATACTGCTCTGAACATGCTTCGCCGAACCAGGGCGCAGGCTTCACTGTGCTGACGCAGAGCCTCATCCCAGGTGCCGGACCTGGAACTTATCTCTGCCGGGTCATCAGCCTTGAAGGTCATAGTCTCGAACCAGGAAGGTGTCTTATCAAACCCGTGATTGTTGCCCATGAACCTGGTGGAAACTCTGGTATTACCAATGACGTCTTCTGCCACACAACGGTTGGCCCTTATGAACCAGGACCCCCACTCTGCCAGGTTGGCAGGGACGAGCTGACGGTTCTCATCGAGGATCATGAATCGGCGTTCCATGGATCGCTGATGACTCAGCTCCTGAACCAGATCAACCTATCTATGGGTGATGTCCTTCATGGTTCCGGTGATGGATTAGTGAGCAATCACCTGGGTGTTCACCCCCGAGGCGATAAGATCTAGTTGGGTCTGAGCCAGAGACGAAAAGCTTTCAGAATTTATTCCGGGTGCTGCCCGGCCCGTTAGGGCAAGGGCAGCACCCGGAATAATAATTGAGTTGGGCATGATCACGGTGTTGGGAGTATTCATAGCGGTAGGAAAGTTTTCATATCTTGAAGGTCTGCCGACATCCTCAATGACATCGAAGAATGACATTAATCAGGCAAGAGTAATATACCCGGGAGCCAGGAGGACGACCCCTTGATCTCTAACCTGGCTCCGTACTGTTATAGAACCCATGCAAATAGTTTCAACTATAGGTTTTGGTCTTGAACCATTGGAGCCAGTAAGACCCTCCCCGGGTGAAGTTCATTGCCCCCAAAATTGGATTGGAAATTCTCTCCGTAATCCCTCCGCTCTGAGCATGGAGAGGTGCGAGTTCGTCCATCCCATCAAGGTCTGCCAGATCAGGTACAGCCGATTGGGGGATTGAGATGGGCACTTTCAAAGTGGGAGTTGCAACTGGTTCAATGAACTCGAGCCTGCCCTTCATCTTGACGATGCTCGTCTTGGTTCTCCTCCCCTACGTACCCGAGGCCTTTGACGAACTTGATGGTCCCATCCAGGTGGCCTAGTAAGGGATAAGAACTGAGCAGGCCCGTAGCAGCCTCCAGAGCCACCGCTGATGGCAATGTTAGATTTTGGCTACCTTGGTATACAAACATGGCATGATGGCCTTCAGGGAGCCTGTCCGGGCCTCTCAGAGGTACTTGAGGAGAGAGGTGACCTTTCCACTGCCCCCCGGTCATCTGTGACCTCGATTGGCGACCTGGTCTGGATCCACAACTGAAGGGCTGCCTCCTCACTCTCCCCCAGCAGTTCCTGCAGGACCGATCGAAGCGCTGAGCCAGGGGCACCCAAAAAGATCTAAGCCAGTTGATCCAGAGCAGACCGCTTACCTAATGGTCCGAAATAGAGAGGGAACAAGGTTCCTTCATATGTTGGATTATAGAATCAAATTATTTTCCTCTCTTAAAAGAAGACCTTCAGGAGTCCTATCTTCGCAGAGCTTGCCTACGGCAGCTCTGCTCATCAGGACTCCTGAAGGTCTTTTAAAGATATCATTCAATGATATATATTTGTTATTTATAATATATATACCATATGCCATGTACCCAAAGGGTACATGGCATATGGTATATTAATCATCTATTAGTTATATATATCATATATACCCTATAATATACTGTTAGATACTGTTATACAGAAGAAGAGGCCCGGGGCATGCCCGGGCCTCTTCTTCTGTAATATGCATATATTATATATTAATATTAAGTGTGTTTAGCCCCCTACCCCCATTTATCATACAACTCTAGATAGAATGTCAAGAGAGAAAACGAAGAAGAGGCGAAGGTAGCGCAGTAGGGAAAACAGCTTGGTTACCTCCCACGTCATCCCTGTGGGCCCTCTTCCCCAGACACGGAACATCCCCCCCCCCCGCCCGACTTACCCTCAGACACTTTGAGGCCCTCGCCGCTCCCTGTCCCCTGGCTCCACACTCACCCGCACCTTCTCCAAGGTCCCCACTACAGGCATGATCATCCATACCGTTACCTCGAGCTCAGACATCACCAAGGCCCTCCTCCGCGCTTCAGCCTGCCGGGAAACTGCCATCAAGGGCATCAATGGGCTTCGTGGATGCCCTCTTCCGGAAACCTACCAAGCCTGCCCACCTTCACGCTGCCGAGTAACCCCTACCCATCCCCTGGTCCTCGGACCAAGGGCTCTCTCTTTCAGACACTTAAACACCAGAACGATAGAGCGCAGAGCCTCCCTCTCAATCCCCATACCGCAGGAGAAGCCCTCAGCTCGCCGCTGAGTGGGTATGGTGCTTCTAGATAACACTAGGTAGCCCTCAACCCTTACCACCTCTCAGAAGCGCTCTCTACGCCTCTGAGAGGCATGTTCACTTTTGCTCCGCTATTCACAAAGGGAGGGGGGTGCACATGCTGATAGGCACGTGTTGATGCTCTTGGTTCCCGTTTCAAAAACAGGGCAAAGGCGGTCTGGTCACTCTGGGATACTTCAGGCACCAAATTTTATTTGAATACCCAGCCCCTCTGTAGGCGTCTCACTATAGGCTGAATGTCCCCTTGGTGTCCTATAGCAAGCCTGAACCCTATCTTGATGTTCAGAGGCCAAGCCAAGTTCAGCAGGACCTGTGAGTATGCGTCTCTGCCGAGCCCTATACTGGACATTCAAAAGCTCGCTACCTGAAGACTAGGGGGTAATCGCCGTCCACCGTGCCACTGTCTGGCGGATGTTGCGCGGGCTCGGATTGACACACAAAAAAAGCCCTGCAGGCGCTTGAACAGAAGCGCCAGGATGTTGCCGGCCTGCGTCATATCTGGGTCGCGAGGCGCCAACCCTTCATGGCCAACCATCTGGAGCGGCTCGTTTTTCTTGATGAGACCGGGCTCAAGACCAACATGACCAAGACCACCGGCTGGTCGCCTTGCGGACAACGTTTCGTGGATCATGCGCCGTTTGGACATTGGCGGAGCCAGACCTTCATTGCAGCGCTGCGCCATGACCGGCTGGACGCGCCTTGGGTGATCGACGGGGCGATGAACGCTGAGATGTTCGAACTCTATATCAAAACCCAACTGGTCCCGACGCTCCGGGCCGGCGACGTCGTCATTCTGGACAACCTCTCCAGCCACAAGAGCCCTGCCGCAGCGGCTGCACTGCACAATATCGGCGCGTGGTTCTTGTTCCTGCCGCCATACAGCCCCGACCTCAATCCGATTGAAATGGCATTTGCCAAGCTCAAGGCTCTTGTCAGAAAAGCTGCCGCACGGACCTACGACCAGCTATGGGCCGCGGTCGGCCAAGTCTGCAACCTGTTCTCCGACGAGGAATGCTACAACTACTTCAAAGCCGCAGGATATGAGGTCGATTGAGTGCAACCGGCTCTAGAATGAAACCGAAGTTCATCATGCTCTCTTGAACGATCCAGAACCTTGCTGTTGTTCCTTCTGAGTTCGTTCAACCACGGAACAGTAGCCTTTTACTGATGTTCGAAGGCTGTTCATGCCAACTGAACCCCTGCTGAGTCACAGCCAAGGAAAGTTGGAGAGCTGACAATGCCAGATGTTGCCGGTTGAACCACGGTTGAACTCCCTCTTAAGGAGCTGAAGACGCTCTTAGTCACAGTAGACTTCGAGATGTTCTGGTTAGTTGATCAAATAAAACCAGAAGGGTGCTTCTTTAGCTTGGCCCAGGTGTCGCAGGCATTCGGATCACCAATGCTGAAGATGCGAACTGGTTCGGGGTTAACGGTTGATTCCCATTATTTTCTCCCTGCCAAGCCTGGGTGGCCGCCGCTGACGCGCGGCCACCCAGGCTTGGCCATGATTGAAAGGTTTAGCTGTGGCCCGAGTGGTTGTTGTCGAAGGGGGGGGGAAGTGATAGATTAGTATAGGTGAACGATTTCGCTCACCCCCCCCATGAGTATCGAGCTGGGCCGGCCCATGTCGAAGCAGCTTTGGTTTCGGTGATGATACCCGCTGCGATCAGGGTAGCCCGTGCCTTACGAAACCGCACCAGTGTCCATTCACTATCCGGCATCGCCAAGCGCATGTCATTTGCCACGATAAGTTCACCGCGATGATTGGACCGCCGTTGCAGGTTCAGGTAAAGCGCAATTGCATCTGCCCCCAGAGGCAGCACCTTGTCGATAGCTTTGAAGGGCAGCGTAAGCCGTTGGCCGGTGCCAACGTAGTATTCACCAGCTGCAATCCGGTCTTGTGTCCACTCCCAAACTGATTTGGCTGTGGCAACAATCTCACTGTCGAGAAAAGGTTGGCTTGTCCGGTCCAGCCGCTCGTCAGCAAAGGTACGGCCCACGTCCAGAAGGTCGTTCAAGCTGTCGCAGAACCGGGCTTGGCTGCGCAAGTAATCCCACAGAACCAGATTGCGGCTGCCGGGTGCAACCCGCTGTATCGCATTGCTCTGTTCCAACTTCTGCTTGGGAAAGGTGGGGATATTTGCAGCAGGCCGCAGCTTGTGCAAATCGTCCAGCCCGCCATGGATGAACTGATAGGCGCCCTTGCTACCCTTAGACGTATGCGCCGTCCCCGCCCCATTGATTTCTGCGGTTTCCCGACGCTGGCCGAGCGGCGAGTCTCGTTCTGAGCATTCAGATGGAGATGAAGATGGCGGATGGCGGCGACGGGTTTGACGGCTGCATCGAGGTTGTGCGGCGGACACGTGGATATCGGCGCTGGCCGGATAATGTGAAAGCGCGGATTGTGGCCGAGAGCTTTCAGCCGAGGGCGCGGGTGGCGGATGTGGCGCGTAGGCATGATCTGGCAGCGCATCAGCTTTCAGATTGGCGGCGTCAGGCGCGCAAGGGCCGTCTTGTCCTGCCCGCTGACGCCATGGCCGGTGTGGCGTCTGACGCTTTGCCAGCCTTTGTGCCGGTTTCGGTGGAGCCTGAGGATGTCGGTCTGTCTGCGGATCCCGAACGGACCGTCGGGGTCATCACGATCGAGATCGGCAACGATCTGGTGCTGCGGGTTCCAGGCGATGTTCCGGTAGAGCGGGCAGCAGCAGTGGCGCGCGCTTTGCGAGGATCGGCATGATTGTCGCGGGACAACGCCAGCCAATCCTGATCGCGACGCGGCCGGTGGACTTCCGCTGCGGCCATCGCGCCCTGGCGCTGATCGTGCAGACCGAGCTGAAGCTCGATCCGCATTCCGGGGTGACAATCGTGTTCCGTTCGAAACGCGGCGACAGGCTGAAGATTCTGGTTTGGGACGGAACAGGTCTGGTGATGGTTTACAAGGTTTTGGAGCAGGGCAGCTTTTCCTGGCCGAAGGTTCAGGACGGGACAATGCGGCTGTCGCGAGCCCAGCACGAGGCATTGTTCGAAGGTCTGGACTGGCGCCGGATCGTTGCGCAGCGGGTTGCTCCACCCATTGCAGCGGGGTGATTTACTCGGCTGTTGTAGCGTTGTTTTATTGGTCTTTCCTGTCCGGAAAGGCTATGAATCCGCATGTCGCAGCCCTTCGATCTCAGCCTGTTTCCAGACCTTCCGCCCGAGGTTGTGAAGGCGTTCGAGGCCGCGCAGTTCGAGCTGTCGGTGGAGCGTGCGGCGCGTCAGCATGAACAGGCGGTGGGGGCCGAGAAGGACGCCTTCATCACCGAACTGAAGGCCCTGATCGAAAAGCTGGAAGGCCAGGTCGGACAATACCGGCATGCGAAGTTCGGGCCGAAATCGGAAAAGCTGGACCCTGCACAGCTCGAGCTGGCGCTGGAGGATCTGGAAGCCGCCATCGCCGAAACCCAGGAACAGATTGCCGCGGTCGAGGCGAAGATCTCGGCCAGCGAGACCGATCCCGAGAAGAAGGTGCCGGGCAAGAAGCGCAAGGCGCGCTCCTTGCCGCAGCATCTACCACGCGTCGAGCGTGTCATCGAGCCAGACAGCATTGTCTGCCCTTGCGGCTGTGGCGACATGGTCCGGATCGGGGAGGACCGAACCGAGCGCCTGGATTACATCCCGGCACGCTATCAGGTGATCGTCTCCGTCCGCCCGAAATACGCCTGTCCCAAAGGGCGTACGGGCGTGGTTCAGGCGAGAGCTGCAGCGCATCTTCTGGAGGGCAGCTGGCCCACCGAGGCGCTCCTGGCGCAGATCGCGGTGTCCAAGCATTCCGAACACATGCCCCTCAACCGCCAGGCCGTGGTCATGGCGCGGCACGGTGTGCCGATCGACCGATCGGTCCTCGCCGACTGGATGGGTCGGACCGGTGCGTTGATCGCCCCGGTCGTGGACCGCATGGCGGTGCTGCTGAAACAGGGCAGCACCCGGCTCTATGTCGACGAAACCACCGCCCCCGTGCTGGACCCCGGGCGAGGCAAGACGAAGGCCGGTTATCTCTGGGCGGTGCTGCGCGATGACCGGGGCTGGAACGGCCCCGCACCGCCGGGGGTGGTGTTCCACTATCGCCCCGGCCGGAAGGGCGACTATGCCAATGAGATACTGACCGGCTTCAATGGCACGATCCAGGTTGACGCTTATGGCGCCTATACCCACCTGGCCACACCAAAGCGCACGGGCGGCGATCCCTTGCGGTTGGCTTTCTGCTGGGCCCATGGACGGCGCAAGCTGATCAAGGCCAAGCCGAAAAAGGGCTCGCCCATCGTCGACGAGGCGCTGGTGCGCATCGCAGCGCTCTACAAGGTCGAGGATGTCATCCGCGGGGCGGACCCCGTTCATCGCCGGGCGGTTCGCCTGGAATTGTCCTGCCCTCTGGTGGATCAGTTCTTCGCCTGGCTGGCCGCCCAGGCCGCACGCATCTCGCGCAAATCCGACCTCGGCGTCGCGCTCGCATACATGCTGAGGCGCCAGGACGGCTTCCGGCTTTTCCTCGAGGATGGCCATGTCGACATGGACTCCAACCTGGTCGAGAATGCCATCCGCAGCCCGGCCATGAACCGCCGCAACGCGCTTTTTGCCGGCCACGATGAGGGCGGCCGGTCGTGGGCGCGCTTCGCCAGCCTGATCGGATCCTGCAAGATGAACGGCGTCGAACCCTATGCCTACCTGCGTGATCTCTTCACCAGGCTCGCCAACGGCCATCTAGACAAGGACATCGATGCGTTGATGCCGTGGGCCTATGCCGCCACCCCCAGCCCCTCACAATGAGCTCATCCGGGAGTCCCCAGTGAGCTCATTCTGAGCACTCACGAAGGCCAAAGCGCCAGCCGGGCGCACCAAGAACCTGAACCGCAAGCGAAATCACGATGGGGCGGGAACGGCGCATACCCTTAGACGGAGGGGCAATGACAACGCCGCCACCTAGCAGATCAACCGGGATAGACGGATCTGGACGCACCGCCCGTGCCTCTCCATTGAAGCGATACCACGCATGGAAGTTGCCGGACCCAGATCGTACGATGATCGGGGTTTGCCCATGACGCTTCATCATGTCCCGCAAGAGGTTCTCGTCGGGGCTGTCGATATCGAGAACCGTAATTTTTGCGCGTTTGCCAGCCATGAAGGCGAAGGCATCGAGATCGGGGAACTTAAGCGCCAACTGCTGTGAGCTGGGGATGCCTAACTTTCTGTAGCCCACTGTCGCAGGCTTCTTTTGGTCGGCGGTGATACGAACTGGAAAGGTAGGAATATTGTATGATGCGTAGATGGGTTGATGTTCAGCGAAAATTCCCAAAGTCTTGATCCCTATGGGTGCCTTGGGGGATAAGCCTCTTGCCGAGAAAGGTATGTTATTCTAATCTCGGTCTTGTCTCATGAAGCGCCCCACCAAGGCCGTTTCGATTAGAAGCCCGTTCCTGTTTACCGCAGGGGCGGGCTTCGCTCATTTCAGGGCATGTGCCCTCGCTCGACAGTATCTCAACCCTTGGGTAACCCGCAAGCACAAGGCACAACCTGTAAGGTATCAACCATGCATATTGAATTTTGAGGGGTACCGATCGCAAGTACCGGTACCGTGCTTTGGTCAGCGTCTAGGCTCAGGACCAATGGACGATCTCGCTGTGCTGCCCGATGTTGAGCAGCAAGCGCTGTATGCTAAGCTGCCGGTGAGATCATGCCAGCATCAGGTAAACGGTCATGCAAGAGGCCAGACGATCAAGACAGGCCCGTCATCAACTTACGCTTACGCCTGAGCTTGTCGCTCGTTGCGGTTCCGCGATCCCTCAGGATCCTCATGATCGCTTCACTTTCACGTCTGAAGCAGACTTTGATGCCGCTTTGGAACACCATCTAAGTCTCGCGGAGGGGGCACCTCTCCAGATTTTTGCGTATGGATCACTGATCTGGAACCCTGGCTTTGAGGTGGCGGAGCGGACACCCGGTACAGCGCTCGGCTGGCGACGAGTGTTTGGCATTTCGGTGGAACGCGCCCGCGGCTCGCGTGAGAAGCCAGGATACATGCTGACCTTAGCTCCGGGAGGACGGTGCCGGGGCGTGCTTCTCAGGGTGGCCGAGAACGACCGGAGGGCAGCTCTCTCCGCCCTTGTGCGCCGGGAATACCCCTATCGCGAGTTCTTGCCTCAGACCCGCCGGATCCAAGTCGCTACGCGCGACGGGGTGACGCCCGCACTTGCCTTCTGGGCTGGGCGTTTTGCCCCTCTTGATGCTCTCGACCACACGGAAGAACAGATTGCTTTCAATCTCGCTCACGCCTGCGGCTTTCTGGGCTCAGGGGCAGAGTATCTTTACCGCACCGTCACCGGCCTCATCGACCATCAGATCCGTGATCCTTACCTCGATCGCATAGGGCGCATGGTTGCGGAGGAGATCAGCCGGTGGGAGCCTCCAACACCCTGATCCTCCAAGCTTAGAGTTGCTACGCCCCGGCTTACAGCCGCTGTGATCGGTCTTAGCCCTAGGGTTCGGTCCCACCAGTTAATAGGTCCTGACCCTTCTGTATTTGGCATCTGCTAACTTGCTGCAGATGTCCTGCATCAGTGAACGAAGCCAGTGGTGACCGCGATCAGCATCCATGCGCGGGTGCCAGAGAAGGGCGACCTGGATCAATTCGATTTGGATAGGCAGGGGAAACGCAATGAGCCCTTGGCGCAGGGACTGAGTGAAGCGGTCCGGGACCGTCGCGACAAGGTTCGCGCCCCGCACAAGGCCAAGGGCGGCAGCAAAGCCTCCCGCCACAGCTGCTGCCAGTCGCTTGCCTGAGCCGATATGCTCGTTCAGCCATTGATGAGCGGCGTGAAGGCCCTCGCAGACTTTCCTTAGGCACCGCAAGGAAGATCCGTACTGGGAAGGTTTGCTCATTGATCTTTGGCTAAGACGGGCTCCGTCGAGGCCTAATAGAACAAATAGTGAACATTACTTTGGTTGGTCAAGTGCGCATAAGGATTCGCTCATCAAGGTTGACAACTTGGGGTTGCTATTATCTGCTGGCCGTATTGGCTTGATGAAGTGTGACTATGAGCAATTTCGGATACAAATAATTGCAAATTATTCTTTCTCGAGAGTGAAGAGTTGTGTGCTTTAAGGGTGCAGGAATGAATAGTTCAGATGCGTTCGAACAATCTGATTGGCAGGGCCTCTCAGGCGCAGATCAAGACACCCTGCGCTTCTGGTTGCAAGCAACAATAGCTCTCCAGCCGCTTGCGAAGGCAGCTGGGGTCGACCAAAAAAGCAAAGGTTCCATGATTTCCCAAGGGCTGGCATTCGAGGATAATCATGAAATTTACGGCTACACCTTGAACCTCACGGATAGAGGATGGCTTGCGATTGAATGGCTAAACCGCAACGATATTAGTATTTCTCTCTCCGGGTCTTTTGAAGACCAACCCCAATCATCGGGACTTTCCATATAAAAAATCCGCCGTGGCGTTAACTTTTTATTAACAATCGCATCAAATAGAAATAATTTTAGCATGTCCCACACGCGGGACCGAAAACAAAGCCGAATTTTGGTCTCGCCCTGCACCCTTTTGAGGTTCTGAAAGTTCACGAAGCATTCTTGCAAGGATTGCTTCCAACAGTCGTGACCGGGTTCCCACCTCACATCTGCTTATTGGCGAAGCGCTGCCTCAGCCATGCCGGCAGTGAAACCGACAACTCGAGGTGGTCGAACCGACCATCTGTCGCCCTTTCGAGTACCTTCCGGATTGACTTGCCCTGCGAACCAAGTGCCTTGGTCGGCCAATTGGGTTTCGTGGCCTCCCAAGCAGTCAGATAGCCGTCTGCCCAGATGGGGATGAGCGGGATCTCGGTGGGGATCAGAGCCGCATCGCCCCCCGCCTGCATCTTTGAGACGGTGCCGTTGTAATGCAGCATAAGGAGTTCGACAAAGCGGGACAGCTTCTTGTCAGTCTTCAGGTTGGCCGCAACAAGATCGAGGAGAGGGCTGAGCCAGTCGGGGGGCGCTACGGAGAGCGGTGCGGTACAGACCCCCATGAGATAGCCATCAAGCCAGGGCTCGGTCAGCCCGGCCGGACGCAGTAGTCTTGCCAACTCGCCTTTCTTCTCGGCCGCGAAGGCTGGCGCCACGGACGATGATACGAAAGGCCCCTCCAGGTCCGGGCCAAACAGTCCGCCCTGGCCATTCCCCCGGTCGATCCAGACAATGATGGATTGGTCGCAGATGAATTTCATGACCGGGATCTTCTTCAGATCCCGCCCATGCATCAGCGCACTAGCAACGGCGATGAACGTGTCTGCGTCGTCCGCTCCGATTGCACTGAGCAGCAGCGCGTTGCGGGCGATGACGGCGGCCCAATGCGCGCGGCGGGCTTCCAGCACACTCCACATGCTTCGGGTCAGAGCAGTGTGGGATTTTGCGCTCTCCAGTCCGGCCACCGTCTCGTCACTGTCCTCGAACCAGATCGCTAGCATTGGATACTGGTCCACCCAATACTGGCTGGCGGTGATCAGCCGCCCACGGGCCTGTACTGGCAGGCCGGCAATACGACCATCGGGATCGGCCAACCCAAGGATCGCCTCAACCGAAGCGGAGAGAGGGCGTAACCCAACAAGGCTGCAGGACTGTACCACATCCACTAGCCCCGGTACGGGTGCCAAGCCCGCCTCCAGCCCCTCGGCCACTGCGAGGCCGATTGCCTGCGCCATGTACTTTGGAGAAACGTCAAAGGCCTCGATCTCATCGGTAATCCGGGCCATGATAGCGCGCTGCTCAGTAGCGCTGGCGCAGGGCAGGACGTAGGCATCCTTTACCCCGAACCCTTGTTTCAGCAGAACCAGGGCAACGCTGCGCGAACTTCCCGTCTGAACTGTCGCCGCCATGCTTTGTGTCCCGGAACCATCAACAAGACTGGCGACGACCCGATGCAACTTCCGCTTGGGCTTGCTGATGGCGCTTGCTATCCCCTTGCGCATGGCATCACGAACAAGCCCATCCAAGCGGTCGCGCACCACAGCATCTGTCAGCCAGCTTCGCAGGATCGTGAGCCGCGCCAGCACCTCTGCAGAAAGTTGCCCAGACGCTAGTCGGTTGAATAGGCCTTCCACCGCGCCGGAGCGGATCTCTGCACTGGCGTCGAGCAGCCAGCCACAACCAAGTTCGGCGTAGATTTCCGGCGGACGCCCCACGACGACCCGGACCAATGCCTCGCGTGCCCCGGGTGCCATGGTGGGGAACATCTCGGCAAACATCGAGTAGAGGGCCGAACTGCCGCCGTCCTCTTGGATCAGCGGGCCAACCAGGCTGTCGAGAAGGGAGCCGAAATCAGCTGGATCTTGGCTCTCCCTAACGACCTCGTTGAAAGCAACCTCCTGCAAGGCGAGACTTTCCGGCGGGGTCAGGCCGGCGAGCACCCATGCTCTCGATACTGCCAGACGGCCTCTGAACGTCAAAATGCCTGTTACGACTAGCATGCTCAGATGGGTTTCAAGGCTATCAATAAAGAGCTTACCCTGCTGCCGCCCGTTCTCGCGCGCCATTCTGGCTTCGTCCAAGGCGGCACCCAGCAGGTGACTCATACGCTCCTCTACATCCTCGACCGTGGAGATGCTGGCCAGTGCTCCCAGCAAGTCCGCCGCATCCGCAGGTACCCTCAGAAGCGCCCGCCCGAATGCCGTCAGCTTCTCCGCCTGCACCTTCGGATTAGTGTTCTGCGCAAGAGCGGTGATCATGGTCGTGACGGAGCTGGGCAGCATGGAGGTCCCGGAAAAACCAAAGGTAACCCACGTCGATCCTGCATCGACACAGGCTGCAGTGCAAGCAAAGGGAGTTCGCTTGAGTTGGGACGCCACCAATGCACCAGATCCCACACAGGTCGGGCAGTCCAAACCCTCCGTGCAAAATATTGCGGATTTCTCGTGGCCCAACCAATGATCAGGTCTTGTCCATCCGGCAATTGGCGCACCAGAGGCACCGAACGTTCAGAGCGAAGGCCTAGAAAAGCGCAGAAGGCGGCGAAATCTTCGAACCACCTGTGTTCTTGGGAGAACGACTGGACGATCATGGCAGCAGCGCCCGTGTTCATCCGATCCGCCTCGATGATCGCAGCTGCAGTTCGGTGAAAGAGTTGGTAGCGAAGATTCCGAGGCGGCTCTACGAGGGGTACAATGGATCGGGCCTCGACGCGCAAAAACTGGATCATTCCTGCGGCAGTCGTGGCCAGCAGAAGCCAGTTGAGAACTTCGAACCTGTCGCCAAGGGTCATCGAGAGAGCACAAGATGAGAGCGACGCAGCGGAGACAACCGTTCCAGCCAAGTCGAGCCGCAGGCCGCTTTGATGCTGGCGGTCCACAGGGACCCCCTGCAGGATCATAAGCAACGCTGTAGTTTGCCCTGCTTACCGTTATAAAAAAGTATTGGCCGTCTGACGCGGTTGTTCAGAGCCGACTCATTACCGTGCTCCGGTACAGGACGGTTCAACAGCTGTCAGTCGCCGCCGAAGAGGTCGCGGGTATAGACCTTGTCCTCGACACCCTTGAGGTCGTCGGTCAGCCGGTTCGCCACGATCAGCCCGGCACGCGCCTTGAAGGCCTCTAGGTCGGTGATCACCTCGGAGCCGTAGAACTGGGTTTCGTCCATGGCGGGCTCGTAGACGATGACCTCGACGCCCTTGGCCTTCAGCCGCTTCATGATGCCCTGCACGGCGGACTGGCGGAAATTGTCCGACCCGGCCTTCATCACCAGCCGATAGATCCCCACCACCTGCGGGCGCCGCGCCAGAATATGGTCGGCGATCACGTCCTTGCGGGTGCGGTTCGCCTCGACCACGGCGGCAATCAGGTTCTGGGGCACGTCGGCATAGTTGGCCAAGAGCTGCTTGCTGTCCTTGGGCAGGCAATAGCCGCCATAGCCGAAGGAGGGGTTGTTGTAATGCCCGCCGATACGGGGATCCAGGCCCACGCCCTCGATGATCTGGCGGCTGTCCAGCCCGCTGGTCAGGGCATAGCTGTCCAGCTCGTTGAAATAGGCGACGCGCAGGGCAAGATAGGTATTGGCGAACAGCTTGATCGCCTCGGCCTCGGTGGGGCCGGTCAGCAGGATCGGGACATCGTCGTCCAACGCGGCCTCGGCCAGCAGGTCGGCAAAGACGCGGCCGCGCGGGCTGTCCTCGCCCACCACGATGCGCGAGGGGTGCAGGTTGTCGTGCAGCGCACGGCCCTCGCGCAGGAATTCGGGGCTGAAGATCACCTGATCGGTGCCGAGCCGCGCCCGCACGTCCAGCGTGAAGCCCACGGGCACGGTCGATTTCACCACGATCACCGCCTGCGGGGCCAGCCGCATGACATCCGCGATCACCGCCTCGACGCTGGAGGTGTCGAAGCGGTTAGTGACAGGATCGTAGTTGGTGGGCGTGGCCACGATGACATGGTCGGCGCCCGCATAGGCGGTGGCGGGGTCGGTCGTGGCGGTCAGGTCCAGATCGCGGGTCGCCAGATGATGAGCGATGTCCGCGTCGATGATCGGGCAGAGGCGGTCGTTCAGCATGGCGACGCGGTCCGCGTCCACGTCCAGCGCCCGGACCGTGTTGCGCCCGGCCAGAAGGACCGCGTTCGACAGGCCCACATAGCCGATCCCGGCAATGGCAATATTACAAAATGCCAATTTCTTTTCCCTTACTATTATATTTTGTGGAATTTATGATTCCTTGCAGTATCCCTGTGAAAGCAGGGCCGTCAGTACCAGCCAATACATCAGCAGAATGCGGATGCATCTCCTGTACAGGAACCGCAGGATCCGGACCGGTTGTCCGACATCGCTGTGGTGGGCACGGGCGATGATGAACCCAGACAGGACAAAGAAGAATTCAACGGCGCCGTAGCCCCATCCGAAGCCTTGCCACGCAGTATCCCCGTCGTACAGACGCAGCGGCAGCATGAAATTGTTGGCGTGATAAAGGACAACCAAAACAGTGGCAGCCGCACGCCCGGCCTGCAGAACCTCCAGCCGTTCCGGTGCCGGCCGAGACACTTTCACGGCGCTGGCCTGAACCGCTCGTAGAGCGCTTCCAGACGGCGACGCGCAGTCTGCGGGTGGAACTGATCGTACGCCGAGGCGACTGCGCCAGCACTCAGTTCCTCGTAAAGCGCTCGATCGTCCCAGCTGCCTGCCAAGCGCTCGAATAGCGCCGCTGACAGAGAGGCGGTCGCAGCCTCATAGGCTTCGAGGTATCCCGGATCCTGCTGCCGGTAAAGCCAAGACCATTTGCCGACAATCCGGTCATTGTCGAACGGCAGCAGGTGGCCATTTCGGCCCGTCTGGATAATTTCGGGCAGGACGCAGGTATTCGTGGCGATAACCGGCGTACCGGATGCAAGCGCCTCGATCGAGACAAAACCGAACGTGTCGTGGAAGGTCGGGAAGATGAGGTAATCCGCCGCATCCATGAGGTCATACACTGCTTTCGGTGGCAGACTGACATAATGCGTGACCCCCTCCTGATCCAGATCATGCAGCGCGGCGTCAACATAGGCGTGGTCTGGCGGCCCGACATAGTCGTGAGGTGTCCAGGCGAGGGAGGAGACGACCGTCGTCTGCACTGGCACGCCCGCCCGGCGCAGCTTGCGATGTGCCCGCAGCAGGACCGGCCCCCCTTTCGCATGAAATCCCGCCCGACGAAGAGCAGCTTCAGGGGGCCCTTGCGCGATTTCGGCCGGTTCGTGCGGGGCGCGACTGCGGGATAAACCAATTCGGTTTTTTCAAGAAGCCGCGGCAGGTCCGGGAAATCGCGGTGCTGCTGCCTGAACTGACGCAGGGCATATTCTGAAATCGCGATGATGCCGCGGCAGCGTGCCGACAGCAGGTCGTTGCGCAGCCGCCGTTCAAGCCAGCCGATCCGGCGGTCGTCCGGCATCCTCGGCAGGTAATCCTCGAAGGTGACGACGTAGGGTCTGCGCGTTAGCCGGGGGATGGCATTCCAGGCGTGGATCGCTTCGAACCCCGGCTCAGGCAGGAAGGAGATCGAGTCCGCCCAAGACAGATACCGGTTGAGCGGCGTCATCGCCCGCTCGACGAAGCGGGCGTTGCTCTGGCCCAAGGCAATGGTGAAATAGACATGATAGCTGTGGCCCGTGCGAATCCGGATTGGCGCTGCCAACGGCTGTGGCGCACCCATGTCCGGCTGCGGCCGCAGACCAGGAGGCTGGTCCTGAGGTGGCGGAATCAGCACGGGCATCTGCGTGCCTTGCACAGTCATGCCGCAGACCTCGACGAGAAGCTGACGCGTGCAAACTCGTCAAAGATATCATCGATCGACATGGTTAGACGCCAATCGGGATAGTCCGTCCGGAACCGGGTCAGGTCGGTGTAATAAACGACATGATCGCCGATCCGGTTCTGGTCACTGAGGGTCCAGGTCAGAGTGCGTCCGGAAAGCTGACCAATCCTGTCGATCGACTCTAGAATAGACACGCTGTTCGCCTTGCCGCCGCCTAGGTTGTAGACAGCCCCTGCCCGCGGCGCGGCGATGAAAGCGTCAAAGGCGGCGATGACATCCCGGCTGTGAATCTGGTCGCGGACCTGCTTGCCCTTGTATCCGAAGATGGTGTAAGGGCGATCTTCGGCAGCTGCCTTGAAGATGTAGGACAGATAACCGTGCAGCTGGGCGCCGGAGTGCCCTGCGCCAGTCAAGCACCCGCCGCGGAAGCAGACGGTGTTCATCCCGAAATAGCGCCCATACTCCTGCACCATGACATCGGCTGCCACCTTGCTGGCTCCGAAGAGGCTGTGCTTGGTTTGGTCAATCGGGAAAGTCTCCGCAATTCCTTTGGCATGATGCGGGTCGTTGAAGTCGAACCTAGTGTCGTGCTCGACCAGCGAGATAAAATTCGGGCCATCGCCGTAGACCTTATTGGTGCTGGTGAAGAGGAAGGGCGCTTCAGTGGCGTAGCGTCGCGTGGCCTCTAGGAGGTTTAGCGTGCCCACCGCATTGACTTCGAAATCGTCGAAGGGAATTGTCGCCGCAAGATCATGGCTGGGTTGAGCTGCACAGTGGATTACTGTATCGGGTCGAACCTCTGCGAAGAGATCGAGAACTGCGCGGCGGTCGCGGATGTCGATAGACGCGTGGCGATAGGCAGAGCAGTCCCGCTGCAGTCGGTCGCGCTGCCAAGCCGTGTCGCCATCGCTGCCGAAAAACACTCGGCGCATGTTGTTGTCGACGCCGATGACATTCCAGCCTTGGCGGTCGTAGTGCCGCACCGCTTCCGAGCCGATCAGGCCCGCGCTGCCGGTCACGATCATGCGTTTCATGGTTTGTCCTCTGTTCAAGAAGTGCGCGCTGCCCATTGCCGGGCCAGTGCAAAGAGAAAGATCGAATTGGTCACGGCGTACCGGCCAAACAGCCGCCTCGGCTCCTGGCTCAGGCGGAACAGCCACTCTAGCGCGTGATCCTGCATCCATTGAGGTGCCTGCCGCTTATGGCCAGCATGAAAATCGAAGGCCGCACCCACGCAAACCTGGGGCAAGCCGATGATGTCGCGGTGATCAAAGGCGAAGAGTTCCTGCCGTGGGCACCCCAAGCCGATGAAGACGATACCTGCGCCACTGTCGCGCACCCGCTGCGCAAGGGTCGCGCTTTCATCAGCTTGGAGCGGGCGAAATAGGGACGGCTCCGCCCCTGCCACCCGCAGCTTAGGAATCTTGGCGACCAATGCTTGGCTAAGCGCAGTGACGACCTCCCCGGTCGAACCATAGAGGAAGACCGGGATGTCCTGCGTAGCCGCAGCCTCGCAGATCCTTAGCATCAGCGTGGGGCCATAGACGCGGTCCGTTAAACCTGCACGATAAAGCAAGTTCAGTGCCATGCGAACCGGTTGGCCATCCGGTGTGACGATGTCGAACCGCTCGATCACTTGCCCCATTTCTGCCTTAGTCCGTGCCTCGACCACGCCATGAACCGCTAGGGCCGTAACAAGATATGGTTGCGATTGCCGTGCCGCGGCGATTACGCAATCTGCGGCGCGGTCATAGTCGACTACCGAGATGGGCACCCCGACAACCTTCCGGCGCGGCGGGGGCGTGGCTGAGGCTGCTTGCGCTGTTGTCATGGTTGTCTTTCACATCGGCAGGTTAGCTGGTTGTCGAAACCGAGATTGCCAAGGATCCTAGCAATATCCGCGATGCCCATTCGGGCTGCTGCCAAGGCCTGATCGGACAGGTCGGCACGCCTTGCCACCTTTCGGAGAGCCAAAACCTGTCCAAAAGGCTTAGCCAGCCCTTAAGCCCGGGGGCGCCCCTGCCCGGCCGACACCATCAGCACGGCTGCCGCAAAGATGATGAAGAGAAAGCTGTTCTGTACCAGCAGAAGGCTCTCGGTAAGGTTCATGACGATGAACACGCATATCAAGACGTTCAGCCAGAGCCACCCTTCTTGGGGCCTGTGCCAGTGCAGCCAAGCGCCTCGGGCAAGCACGCGCCAGAGCACTGTTAGCAGTGGGATCGTGCCGATGATGCCGCAGCTGAGCATCCAGTCGCGGAAGCCGTTATGCGCATGCGGCGCGATCCAGGCGAGCTTGGTCCAGATCTCCCAAGCTTCTCCATTTCCCTGGGTCCAAAACGCTTGGTAGCCATGGCCCAGCAGCGGCCGTTGCAGGATATTTTGATCCACGAGCGCCCAGAGCGGCACCCGCCCAGTCAGCGACGGGTCCTTGCCGACGCCCTCGGCCAACAACTCCACCAGCACCTTGATCGACATCAACCCCACAAGAGCCACCTGCGCCGCAATCAGGATTAGCACGATCCGGGTGGCGCCTCGGCTCCGGCGGAGCAGGGTATAAACCAGTGTGAAAAATCCAGACGCGGCCGATACCACTAGCGCCGTGCTTGATCCCGACAGGAGAAGACAGCAAAAGCTGGCGATCAGCAGAACAGTCGCCAAACCTCGCAAATTGGCCGTCCTGTCGACGAGAAGATTGGCCGTTGCCAGAATGCAGATCGCAGCATTCCAGCCTAGGACATTCTTGTGGTTGAAAACGCCGCGTAACTCATGGCCGACAGGCATATAGGCCATCTGGGGAGCAAGAACGGCAAACAAAAGACTGCAGACCATGCTTGTGCCAAGTACCGCTACCACGATCAGAAGGAACTGCCGCGGCGTGAACCTTGTGGCGACGACATAGGCAAGAAGAATTGACAGTGCGAGCCCGATCGACCGCCTTAGGGTGATTGACGGACTCACCGACCACAACGTTGACAAAAATGGTAACGCCACGAGCAAAGCAAAAGGCAGGTTTCCTCGCAACGTTGACAACAGTTGCCGCGGATGGCGCGCAGCGACCGAGATCGTAACAAGATAGACCGGTAGCAGCAGCATCTGCAGCGTTCGTTGTCCGGCTGCCGTTAGGTTGCCCGAGGCATCTGTGAAGGACAGGACCGTGACAGCCCCCGTGTGGAACAGTAGCAGGACGCTAACGACGCAGCATTCTACGGCCCTCCCACTGACCTGCACCCGATGAGGGCGGTAACCCACGGCAATTGTCATCGAGCTGACCTGCGAACGGCGTAATCTCTTTGCGACATACTGGGGTGGTGCGGCATGATTGACACTGGGTTGACTAGACGGGTCTAGTGTCAATCATGCCTTCTCCTTTGTGAATTGGGCAAACCGGTGCCCCATCAGCCGAAAGGCGCTGCGGGCCTTACCGCCTTTTGATAGTGTGTTAGCAAAATAAAACTTCTGGCGATGGCCGCAGATCCGAATGCGTGCAAGCCGGTGATGCACGATCGGCTAGTCTTTGGGGGACTCACTTGGAGCAAGGACATCCCGTGACACATCCACCTGTGAATACGGAATCTTGGACAATCAGGCCAGCGGCCTCGGCACACGGGATCGGCTGGCAACTTATGAACTTCGTCAACCGCTCTGATCAATGGCCTACAGACGGACAGTACAACTACCAATGCCTAGTCACGGAAGGCGAGTTTCTTTTCTGCGACTCTGTGGCCAGGTGTAATGATACTAACGTTGCGGCCCCGCTGCCCCACATACGGCGCAGGACAGGATGAGCGGGCTTGCAACACATCCAGTTCAGGCCACCGGCGACCACGTGATGTCGCCCGCCACAGCGCGGGGCCGCGAGCGGTCCGGGCTCAAGGTTCTGCTCCTCGTGTCGGACCTAGAAGACTACACCATTGCTTTCACCAACGGACTTGCCCACCATGTCGATGTCATTCTGGCCGTGCCTAGGCGTCAATATACGGCTTTGGCCGACTGGATAGATCCAAGTGTTGACCTGCGATTGCTCGACTGGCCCCGGCACCGCAGCCCGGCCAATATCGGCCTTATAGCCGCACTGTGGCGGCTTGTTCGCCGGGAACACCCGGATGTGATCCACATTCTCAGCAACAATACGCTTTGGCTCAATCTCGTCGTCCCTTTCTGGCGCGGCATTCCCGTCGTCACGACCATCCACGACGTGACCCTGCATCCCGGCGATCGGGAAACGGCAACGCTACCTGCTTGGGCGCCGCGACTGATGGCGCGGCAGTCGGCACACATCGTCGTACACGGAGACGGGCTCAAGGCCCACGCTGTCGAGGTATTCCGCAAGGACGGGCGCGCCGTCCACGTCCTGCCTCACCCGGCGATGCCCAGATACGCGCTGCTAGCGGAGAGAGAGGGACTGCGTCGCCGGTCGGACGGTACATTCAGGGTCCTGATGTTCGGCCGCATCTTTGCCTACAAGGGGTTGGATCTCCTGATGCGCGCCGAAAACCTCTTGCGGGACATGCCGGACCTGCGGATCGTCGTGGCGGGTCGCGGCGATGACCCCATGACAATGCGGAACAGGATGGGGGATCCGACCAAGTACGACATCAGGCACCGCTTCATCCTGGATCGAGAGGTCGCACAGCTGTTCCTGGATGCTGATATCGTGGTTTTGCCCTATTCCGAAGCCTCGCAAAGCGGTGTTTTGCATCTTGCCGGAACCTTCAGTCGTCCAGTCGTCGCGACGGAAGTCGGTGAGGTGGGGCCTGCCGTTCGCGATCATGATCTGGGCTTGGTGGTGCCCGTCGCGGACGCGCAGGCGCTCGCGTCGGCAATCCGGCGCCTGGCAGGCGACGCCGCTCTGCGCGGCAAGTTAGGCCAACGGGCGCAGGAATGGGCCCAAGGCGACAATTCACCCCGGGCAATCGGAGCGAAATCAGCATGCCTCTATCGCTCCATCATTGACGGCGGGATGGCATCATGAACTCTGGACCGGTACTCGTGCGGCACTATGCACCCGGCGGCAAAGAGCATGGTGGCGGGATCGGCCGGTTCATCGGCTACGTCGCAGCGGCAGAGGGTTCCGCTCGGCACAGCGTTGTGGACACTCGAGGTCCGTGGCTGTCCCTAGCCAGCCCGCTGCGTCTTCTTGCAGCGATGATGGTGATGGCAGGCGACCGGCTGTCTAGCCCATTCTGCATCCACCACATCCACGTTGCGGGTCGGGGCAGCACCATCCGCAAGCTAATGCTAGCTGCTGCGGCGCGAGTATTGGGCTGCCAGCATGTCCTGCACCTGCACGATTATGACTATGCCCATGATTATGCCAGCCGTTCAACCATTGGGCGGGTTGTCGTGAAACGCATGTTCCAAGGAGCCGATGCAGTCATCGTCTTGGGGCAGCACGACTGCCGGCTGATGACAAAGGTGCTGGGGGTCCGTCCGGAGCGCGTGGTCGTTTTCCCCAACTGTGCCCCTGATCCCGGCCCGGCCGAGGCGCAGGTACAGGTTTGCCCGAGGATCGTGTTCCTAGGTCGGCTGAGCGAGCGGAAAGGAGTGCCGGAACTGCTCGCGGCGCTGGCCTCGCCGGGGATGGCCGTGGCGCCGTGGAAGGCCGTCATTGCAGGGGACGGCGATGTGGCCCGCTTCCGCGACCTTGCTCGCAGCCTTGGCATCGGCCACCGGATCGAGATGCCGGGCTGGCTGGACGTGGACGAGGCCGGTGCAATTCTAAACTGGGCTGATATTCTGGTGCTGCCCTCTCATGCCGAGGGCATGGCGATGGCAGTAATTGAAGGGCTGGCCCATGGCCTTGCCGTTATCACGACCCCCGTCGGCGCCCATGAGGAAGCAATCACGGACGGCGTGAACGGTATCTTCGTCAAGCCAGGAGACATCCAGTCGCTGAGCGATGCCTTGGCCACGCTTGTCACGGAGCCGGACCGTCGCCAGGCTCTTTCACATGGAGGACGCGCGCTGTTCCTGTCGCGGTTCAGCATGCCTGTATACATGTGCCGCCTAGACGCTCTTTATGCCGATATTTGCCGGAAAGCTAGCGCACGAAGCCCATACCAGGATCCGGAACATGAGCCAGATTGAGAAGATCTCACGGGTCTTGGCGATCCCGCCGATTGCGGAAGCAAAGTATGCCCGGGATGACTGGCTAGATGTCGCGGCGCTGTTTCGTATAATCCGACGGCGGGCCTGGCTGATACTGCTGGTCGGGATCGTCGTCATCGCTGCGGGGCTGCCTCTGATCCTGATTTCCGAGCGCACTTACACGGCATCTACGAAGATCCTGATCGACGATCCTGCTTCGGCGCCCATTATTGCTGCAAGCCCCATCTCAAAGTCCGAAATTAACCTGACGACCGAGAGCGAGCGGCTACTGTCGCGGGACATCGCCCTTCAAGTGATCATCGAACTGGGTATTGACACACGCCCTGAGTTCAACCCGCAGCTTCGCCCTGTTTCGCCATTGGCGCGCGCGAGAAATGCCCTACACGCGAGGCT
The DNA here is from genome assembly GCF_004683865.2 of Paracoccus liaowanqingii. NCBI lineage: Bacteria > Pseudomonadati > Pseudomonadota > Alphaproteobacteria > Rhodobacterales > Paracoccaceae > Paracoccus > Paracoccus liaowanqingii. Next base: position 58,546 of record NZ_CP040759.1, read on the forward strand.
TGCCGCTGACTCGCCCGAACATGAGCAGACAAACGCGACACTCGCCCGTGTTTTTCGCGAGTTCTTTGGTCGCCTGACGATCTGGCGTGCCCCCGGCTCCGACGTAATCAGCGTCGGCTTTTCTTCGCAAGACCCGGAACTGGCCGCGCAAGTGCCCAACATCCTTGTCCGCACCTACCTTGAGGAACGGCTCGGACAGTCAGCGGCGCGGATCCAGACAGCCGAGGACTGGCTCGGTGCACGGATCGACGAACAGCAGCAACGCTTGGCCGATGCGCTCCGCGCTGCCGACGTAGCCAAGGCTGATTCCAAGGTCGCCTTTCCGGACACCCTTCTTGCTGCCGAGATGCTGACCCGGCTAAGCGAGGCGCAACGTGTCAACGCAAAGAGCCGCAACGAGATTGAGATAAAATTGGCCGCTCTAGAAGAAACGGAAGGCACCGAGGAACGCGCGGCCACGCTTAACAGCCCCTTGGTCGTCCGGCTGCAGCAGGATCTTGATGGCGAACGGGCCGGGCTGGCACAATTGCGCAGCAACGGTGGTGTTCAGCAGGACGAGACTGCTTTCCAAAGTCGGATTAGGGACTTGGAGGCCCGGCTGGAGGCTGAGCTAACGCGAGAAGAGCGCCGGTTGAACGCCAGCCTGATCGAGCTGGAGCAAAATCAGGTACAAAGCTACTCAAGCCTCGCCGAGGCTCAGGAGGCCCTAGTCGAGACCCGCCGTGCAGAGGCGCAACTAGAGCAGATGCAGCGTGCCGTCGACAACGAACGCTCGACGCTCGAAGGGCTTGAATTGCAACGGCGTGCCCTGAGGGCCCAGGCACAGCTGCCCGCAACCGAAATCGAAATCCTGTCGCCCGCAACGGTGCCGCTTGCCGCCGACGGGCGTGGCCGCGCTTTCTATCTCATACTGTTGACGATGATCGCAGGGCTACTTGCGTTGACCGCCGCATTCGGGGTTGAGATGATTGACAGGTCTGTCCGCAGTCGGGAGCAGTTGCGGGGCATTCCGCACCTGAGGATCGCTGGCTTCCTTCCCGCCCTGCCTTGGAAGTTCATTCGCGCTCTGCCACGCATATTGCAGTGCAAGGACGCCGAAGTATTTCGCGACGCTGTGCGTAGTATCATCCTGGCGCTCGATCCGGCAGCCCGAGGCGGTATGCCGCCTAGCATTCTAGTTACCTCACCCCTGCCGGGAGAGGGAAAAACAACGGTAGCCATAGCCGTTGCAACCGAGCTTGCACAGGCAGGAACGCCCGTGCTGTTGATCGACGCAGACCTGCGCCACGGCACCCTAGCCCAAAGGTTCGGCTTGGATACAGGATGTGGCCTGCGCGACGTCCTGACCAGCACGACGAGCCTTGAACAAGCCATCAAGCATGACAAATCCAGCGGGATTTCACTTTTGCCACTTGGATCTTCGGATGGCCGGTACCAAATCGAAAGAAATGCTCTCAAGTCGCTGCTGCGTCACGCCGCTTCGATCGGCTACACCGTGATCTTTGATGGATCGCCCAGTCTTGTTACAAACGAGTCCCTTGTCTTGGCAAGCTTAGTAACAAGGACCCTAATTGTTATCCGGTGGGGACGGACCAGCGTAGGTGCGGTCGAGGCCGCTGTAGAGCGCCTGAGTTGCCACGCTGAACACGACATCGACGCTGTCATTTCGCAGGTCGACCTGAAGCGCCAAGCGCTTTACGGCTATCGTGACGGTGGGGAGTTCGCCCGGTCATTTCGCAAGTATTATGCCCGCCGCTGCTAGCCGGTCTACAACAGCATTTGGCCTATGCCGAGGCATCAAGCGTGACCAATTTCTGATTGCTCAGACTTGCTTCTGGCTTCGATCAAGGAGCGCAAAATGACAGTAACTAGTCTGACGTACCGCCACAGCTGTGGCGTACTTATTTGAGTTCAAAGATAAGTAAGAATGCTCAGTCCTGCACTTCAGGCTCCTTCGAGAGGATGGCATTCAGCTTGAACGCCGCTTCGGTCCGATTGTGGGCTCTCAGCTTGCGCATAATGCTACGGATGTGGACCTTCACAGTGCTTTCGCACATGTTCAGTTCATAGGCGATGACCTTATTTGCCTTTCCCCGCCGCAGAGCTTCCGCTACTGCAGTTTGTCGACTGGTCAACTCCTTGAAGACCTCGCTAATATTGCCCTTGACGCGGGCTAAGCCCCGTAATTTGACAAGGCTTTCCAGCTTGAGAAACACTCCGCCCGAGGCAGCCAAGCGCGTTGCGTCGATGATGCCGTCGATGCCAATGTTTGCGGGGATGTAGCCGGCCGCTCCGGCCTCGAGCGTTGTCAGCATATGCTCTAGTTCGTCCGAAGGGCCCAGCACGACAACCGGAGCAGAATTCGGAGCATTCAAAAGAAGGTTGAGTTCTTCGTCGACCTTGGGATGAGGAAGCAGCTTGCTGCCGACGTTCAAAAGGACGGCAATCGCACGCGCCGAGTTCGAGATACTCGCCATTTTCAAAAAGGCCTCGGCGGAACTGAAGCCAAGGACTGTTAATCTAGGATGCAAAAGTTCAATGCTTCGGACAAAACATTCCCGCTCAAGATTTCGATCATCGATTAGCGCAATGAAATCCCGCTCCGTCGCATTTCCCTTCGCCAAGTCAACATCTTGCACATATAGTTCTTTTTGGCTGTGCATTTCAACGGTATTACCATTTAACATGCTCATAATTTTCCCTCGTCAAAGATGGAATATATTGCGCAGGATAACTATCCATTCGCTTCGACTGCCCATTCAGATCAAATAAAGAGTAGCCGTTATTGTAGCTTCTGAACTACAAAAATTTAGCATAAAATTCTAGAATTCCGAACAATAGATTAAATTCCTGTTCGATAAACCATCTCCGGTTGCTTGTGGAAGTGTCGTCTTCGCCTAAAGGCTGATGTGCCAGTTATTTGCAGCAGCTGCTGATCAGACTGGCGATACTCCAGGCAATGATTCGACACTGCCGCCGCCGCAAAGTTTCATACTGACACAGGCAGCCGGGTCAAAGAACAAGTGCCGATGAACGACACGGCACCGAACTGCGGGATCTTGTCCGGGTCAGACTAGTTCTGCCACGCTGCCGTGGCCCATCAGCGAATCCCGAGCCACCAACTCTGCCGCCTTAAGGCCGCCAGCCTGCAGGCGGACGATCGGCTCGTGTCCGAGTGCTGATAGCAGGATAGCCATGTGACCCGGGGCCGGCGCGGCCTGCGGGCAAAGGGTGCCAGGCCAGAAGTCGGCCGCGGCTGCACGGTCAATGTCACCCCAGAACTGGGCAAGCAATGCATCCGGCGCGGCAGCGCGAAGCATCAACAAGTCGACGCGATCCAGCATCGGACTTTTCGTCGGGTCTAGTGCGACCACAACTGCCGCCCAAGGGCGCGACGTGATCGATCGCGCGTTCTGGAAGCACTCGACCAATGCACCAGCTTGCTGCAGCCCGTCTTGGATGAATGATGCAAAGGGATTGTCGCAAAGAAGCGCAATCCTTGCACCACGGGGGTTCACCCCGCCCTGCGCGACAAGGCGCACGCACAGGGGCCCTAGAAAGGGGAACACTCCAACATCGGGATGGCGTTCGTTGACAGCGGCGATTCTAATTCCGCGGCGGCGGCAGGCGGCAAGGTCCAGATCCCGGTGCCGGAACTCCCAAGCCTCGAACATGAGCGCGATAACTGCCGTCTTGGGCAGCTGGTCGATTATGCTAGCGGTGATCGGCCTGAGATGCCCGGAATTGGTAAGGATGTCGCAGGTGCTCAAAAATTCGCTCGGAAGCTCGCGGCGGAAGATAATGCGGTCTGCGACACCTGCCGCTGCAGCGAGATGCCTGGTTGCCCGGATAGCATTTGCGGCCGTGCCGTGGGACCTAGTATTCCGCGCGATGGAGACGACGCGTGCGCCAGCCATCGCGGCGATTGGTGCGGTGCAGGCATAGGCGCCAGTCGCGGCCTCGGTCAGCACCGTCATTCCCTGCAGGTCCAGATCGAGCGCATCGATCCTTCGCCGCATGCTTGATAGGATATCCATGTCGGCAGACGCTTTGGTGTGCAGGGTGGCCCGGATCATGCCTTGACCAGCCTCATGGCCGGGGTTTTTGAGCATGCCTTGATCGCAGCACGAAGGGCATCGACCACCTGCTGTTGCGCCTCGTCCGTCATCTGCGGAAACAGCGGCAGCAGGATGGACCGGTCTTGAGCAGCCTCAGAACGACCAAGTGCGTGGGGCCTTGGATCGGCAGTATAAGCAGCCTCGCGATGGGCGCACATGATACCGCGGCGGGTGGCAACGCCATTGTCCAGCATGTGCTGCATCACACGCTTCTGGTCCAGTCCGATGTCCAGGCTAATCGCGAAACTTTGCCAGTTGCTCTTGGTCCAGCCTGGCTCGGAGGGTGCCCGGACGCCGCTGACCGCGGTCAGCAACACGCGGTACCGCATCGCCAGCGACCTTCGCCGGGCGACGATCTCTGGCAGTCGCTTTAGCTGCTGCCGACCGATCGCCGCCTGAATATCGGTCATTCGGTAATTGTAACCTGTTGTCAGGTACTCCTCAAAGATCACCCTCGGGCTGGCATGACGGACCCCATCCGAGATGGACATACCATGCTGCCGCGCAAGCCGGAAGAAGCGGTCGTGATCATCATTGTCCGTCGTCAGCATCCCTCCTTCGCCGGTGGTGAGAACTTTGCGGGGATGGAATGAGAAGCACACGATATCGCCATGCGGCTTGCCGATCTTTCGCCACGTGTCGTCGATCCGGATCTGCGATCCGATTGCGCATGCGGCATCCTCAATGAGCGGCAAGCTGTACTGCTTGGCGATAGCCGAAACGGACTGGAGGTCGCAGGGCATCCCCATTTGATGCACGCACAGGATCGCCTGCGTCCGGGGGGTAATCGCATCGGCGATCCGCGACGGATCAATGTTGAAGCCGCCCTCTTCAATGTCAACGAAGACAGGGATCGCGCCCACATGCCGAATCGAATTCGCACCAGCGATGAAGGAATGGCTGACAGTGACGACCTCGCTGCCCTGCCTGACGCCGACCGCCAGAAGCGCAAGGTGCAGCGCGGTCGTGCAGTTCGAGACGGCACAGGCATGTCGTGCGCACACATCCGCAGCGAATTCGGTCTCAAACGATGCCACTTCGGATCCCTGCGACAGCCAGCCCGACAGCACCACAGCGCGAGCTGCATCGGCTTCTTCGAAGCCCAGGAAGGGCTGGGCGATGGGAATAATCACGACGGCACCTCCCAGTTACGGACCAGTTCTTGGTCGAGAAGCATTTGAACCGAGCTGCCGAGGCGCTGGTACCAAGTCAGCAGATCTTCCAGCCCTTCCCTAAGGCTGACTTGGGGTACAAAGCCCAGAAGCCCCTTCGCCTTGGCTGGATCGCTGAACAGGCGCAGGGTGTCCCCCGGGCGCTCGGGTTGGTACTCTCGCTGGAGATCCCGCCCCACAACCTCGGCCACAATGTCTGAAAGGTGGTTGATCGTGATCTCTTGCCCCGAGCCAATGTTGATTGTCTCGCCAATCACCTGGTCGGATTGGCCGCAAAGGACAATCGCTGCCGCAGTGTCGCGAACGTGGATGAAGTCGCGCGTCTGCTGGCCGTCGCCGAATATGACTACCGGTTTGCCAGCTAGGGCGCGGAGCATGAACTTGGGGATGACCTCTCCGCTGTCGCCCTCGTGGTGAGAGCAGCGCCCGAACGTGTTGAAGGGTCGTACTACCACGGTCGGAAAGCCGTAAGTCCGGTGGAAGGCTCGGGCATAGGCTTCACCTGCCAGCTTGGCGCCCCCATAGACCGTCATCGGATATGTCGGGTGACTTTCGGTCATGGGAACCGTCATGGCAGTGCCATAGACCTCTGACGAGCTGACATGGACAAAGCGCCCGACGCCGGCGATCCGTGCCATCCGAAGCAGCTGAAGCGTGGCTGTGGCATTGACCTCGTGGTTGAGGAGCGGGGAATGGACTGAATGCCGGACCCCGAGGCAGGCCAGGTGATAGATCACCTCCACCCCGGCAATCAGCCTCTCCATCAGGTCCTGGTCGCCGATGTCGCCGATAACGAAATCTAGCTGCGGGATGGGGACATCGGCCAGGTTTTTCGCGCCGTCCGTTGGCGAGGTTGTCCACGACGGTCACGTAATGACCTGTCGCAACAAGCTGCCTCACGACCTCGGAGCCGATGAAGCCGGCGCCGCCCGTGACAAGAATGTTCTTCATGCCTGCAAGGCTCCTTCATGATAAGGGCGAGCGCCAAGGAGTGGCAGCGGAATTGACGTTTCTTCGGCAAGGACCAGCCGGTTTACGGTGGCAATGACGTGATCGACGTCCCGAACAGGCAGTTCCGCGAACAGCGGCAGCGACAACATGGTTCGGGCCAGCGCCTCGGACACCGGAAAATCGGCTTCTCGATATCCAAGACCGCGATAAGCGGGCTGCAGATGCACAGGAACGGGATAATGCAAGTTGGTGGCGATGCCTGCGTCCCGCAGCCTGGCCTGTAGAACATCGCGGCCGGTTGTTCGCAGTGCATAAACGTGGCAGGCATGGTCGTCACCGATCGCCTCCGGCCGCCCCAAATCAGGGGCAAGCCCTTCTTGGTATTGCTGGCAAATGCTGCGGCGCGTGGCGTTCCATCCGTCCAGGTAACGAAGCTTGACGTTCAGCACCGCACCCTGCACGGCCTCCATCCGATAGTTGAATCCGTGCCTGACATGATTGTACTTGCCGCTCTGGCCCCAGTCCCGCAGCGACCGGATCATGTCAGCCGCATGCGGATCATTTGTGGTGACGGCACCACCCTCGCCGCAGGCACCAAGGTTCTTTCCCGGATAGAAGCTGAAACAGCCCATGTTACCCCACGCGCCGGCTCTGAGACCGTCCCGCTGCGCACCATGGGCTTGCGCCGCATCCTCGATCACGGTCAGGCCGTGGCGTCGTGCGATGGCGCCAAGCGCGTGCATGTCGGGCAGCCGGCCGTGAAGATGCACGGGCAGGATGGCCTTCGTGCGGAGGGTCAGCGCCTCCTCCACCTTGGCAGGATCCATTGTCCAAGTGTCGGGGTCGACGTCAACGAAGACGGGCGTGGCACCGGCATAGAGGATGGCGGCGACGGTGGCCACGAAGGTCATCGGCACGGTCAGTACCTCGTCACCGGGACCGACACCCGCGGCCAGAAGTGCCAAGTGCAGTGCCGAAGTGCCCGAGCTGACCGCCACAGCGTGGCTTGTGCCGCAATAGGCGGCGAAGTCGCGCTCGAATTGCTCTACCGCCTCTCCCAGCACATAGGTGCCGGTGCGGAGGGTCCGCAGGACCGCTTCCTCGATCTCGGAGCCGATGACTCGGTATTGCGCTGAGAGGTCCAGGAAGGGAATCATGATGCCATGCGCTCCAAATCGAATTCAATGGGCTGGCCCCGCAGGGCCATCGATCGCGTCGCCGTCGCCAGCATCTGGACGACCCGCGCTCCGCAGGCGCCGTCTGTAATTGGCGTTCCATTCGTCTGGATGCAGCGGACGAATTCCTCCAGTTCCGTAACCAGCGCCTCGCGGGCCGACACCACAGGGGCCGACATGTCACCGATGCGGTACGAGATCAGGTGCTCGTGCGCCTGCACCTGATCCGTAGTCAGGGTTACCCCACGGTCATAGATTTTCACCTTCTCGGCTCGTCTGCATGTCGTCATAGACAACCATCCGCCGGCTGCCGCCGATCATGGTTTGGCGGACCTTTACCGGTGCCAGCCAGTTGACGTTCAAATGCGCGATGGCGCCATCGTCGAAGAACACGGACAAGTGCGCCATGTTCTCAGGGCTGCTGGGGACAAAGCAGGCGCCGCTAGCCGATATGGCCACGGGCCGGGCGTCCAGTAGATGATCGATGATGGCAAAATCATGCACAGCAAGATCCCAAATCACGCTGACATCCCGTTGGAACAGGCCCAGGTTCACGCGGGTCGAGTCATAGTAGTAGATGTCGCCGATCTCGCCCCTGGTGATCAGGTCGCCGATGGCGCGCACGGCGCCCGTATAGACGAAGGTGTGGTCCACCATCAGCACCCTGCCCCGACGTGCTGCCTCCTCCACCAGGATCGCTGAGGTTACGGGGGAATCTGTCATCGGCTTCTCGACAAGGACATGCTTACCTGCTCGCAGCGCGGTACGGGCGATTTCGAAGTGACTGGACACCGGCGTCGCGACCACGATTGCGTCGATCGCAGGATCGGCGACCAGATCGCGCCAGTCCGTCACCAGCCGCGATGCAGGATGCCGGCGTCCGGCACGTCCCAGGGCGGCGGTCGAAAGATCCGCCACCATTTCAAGGCTCATCGTGTCGCTTTCGGCGACGGCGCGTGCGATGTTCGGCCCCCAGTAGCCGTAACCGATGATACCGACCCGGATCATGCCGCACTCGTCGAACGAGGGTCGGCGTTTCGCAGGCTGTTGACGCAAGGATGCCGCCGGACGTCGCCGATCACCCGTGCCGGGTTGCCGGCAACGATCGCATGGTCGGGCACGTCCCGCGTGACGACCGAACCCGCGCCTACAAGCGCGCCCGTACCAACGGTCACCCCGCAGACAATCGTCGCATTCGACCCGATAGCCGCGCGGTGCCTGACCAGTGTCGGCATGCAATCCCAGTCACCGTCGCGCTTCAGCTTCCCCGTCTCGGTGGTGGCAGCAGGCAGCAGTTCGTTCGTGAACATGACACCATGGGCCACCATCACCTCGTCCTCGATCGTCACGCCTTCGCAGATGAACGAGTGTGATGAGATCTTGCAGCGCTCGCCGATGCGGCTGCCCTTCTGGATCTCAACAAAGGGCCCTACACGTGTTTCATTGCCTATCTCACATCCATAAATGTTGACGAGTTCACGATGCGTGAAGACGACATCTTTACCGACGATGCAGTTCATGATGGGCATCGAATCCTCCCTGGCCACATGCGGCCATGTGCTTCTGTTATGTTCTTAGGCGGATCCCGCGCTCGGACGATGACGTCATTTCAGCCATGACCCGATGTCCCCTTGGAGAAGATGCACAAAGGAAAGCCCGTGTGGCCTGTGCCTTTGACGCTACCTACCCTCCATTGGTCAGTAGCTAGGCGGCGCCTACGCCTTTTGATCAGGTTGCGTAGCCACGAACGAAAACGAAAATAGATCCGTCGGCTCTGCGCCGGCTGCGCATTGACATGATGGATGCTTTCGGGATTGGTCCAACAGGGGAAGGTGCAGTGCGGGTCGGGGTACTGGGCAGAACTGCAATGCTGGTCAACGCCGCGCGCGCCGTGGCTGATCAGGGGCACCAGATCTCGTTTGTGCAGACCTGCGGAACCGGGCAGTACCACAATGCAGTCCAATCCGATTTCGCACACCTTGCTGCGAATTTCGATGCACCTTTCATGTTGGGCGGTTCGGTTCGCACAACGATGGCCGCATGGCGCGACACCGGAACCGAGGTATGTATCTCGATTAATTGGCCGACGCTGGTCCCGGCCGAGGCGCTCGAGATGCTGCCCCATGGCATCCTGAACGCCCATGCTGGCGACCTGCCGCGGTATCGCGGCAATGCCTGTCCCAACTGGGCGATCCTGAACCATGAACAGCAGATTGGCCTAACCATCCACAGGATGGTACCGGCGCTGGATGCCGGACCTTGGCTGTTCAAGACCTTCATGCCGCTGGACGAGGATGTGTATATCGGTGACGTCTATGCTTGGCTTGAACGCACGGTGCCGCGGGCCTTCTGCGAGGCAATCGATAGGCTGAAGACTACGGGCTTCCGCGATCAAAATTCGGACATCATGCCACTGCGCACCTTCCCGCGCCGCCCGGAGGACGCCCGGATTGACTGGAAGATGTGCAGTCGTGATATCCTGGCGCTCATCCGGGCCAGCTCGCACCCCTTTGACGGCGCGTTCACGACGCTCGATCAGAAGCGGACGGTGCGGATCTGGCGCGCCAGAACCTTCTCCCCGCCCTACGACCTATTGGCGGTCCCCGGGCAGGTCTGTATGGGCCAGTCCGGTGACCCGGTCATTGCCACCGCCGACGGGATGATCCTTCTTGAGGAATGCAATATCGACGGAGAGGCATTGGCAAACGCCAAGCATATCATTCTGAGGTCGCTTCGGAACCGGCTTGTCTGAAACTGCGAAGACGCTCGCGGATTTGTAGTCATATGCCTCTGGGCCGGCTTTTTGCGGACGTCATAATCTGCGCCTGATCCGCTGCCAGATCGGCAGGATCACATAGGGGTCCAGTCCAATCGGAAGGAAAGCCCGCGACAACCAGTGCTCTAGCCGAGCTAATCCTTGCAACGGCGGCGCGGTGCGTCCCCATGCCGTTCGCTGCAGGTATCGATAATACAAGGCACGCTTGCGGGTCCAGACACGGAACTTCCACGGCTTGTTAGCTGTCGTGAAATGGATAATTGCCGGGTTGCGGCAAGCCGCGCGAGTCGCTCGATGGTCCTCCGGCCGCGCCTTCCGCATCCACCGGCTGAACATCAGCGCTTGGACGTTCCACCGCCGGTCCAAAAGAGCAATTTCGCCCTGCAGCACAGCATTCAGCGCGTCCTGGTCGTGAAACTGCAGCATCGGCCCTTGGGCTTCCGCAAAGCGAAGCAGGCGGTCTGCCAGCCGGTCGCGACGCCAGCGGTCAAGATCCATTACGAGGACGCCCGAATTGACGTAGACATGATCTGCCGCGATCCCAAGCCGCGTCAGCCTGTTTTCCGTCGTGCCGCCCATCCAGTCGCATTCTGCGACTGCCCCGGCCGCGCAGCCTGCCAAGTCAATCTCCCACAGCCGTCGCAAGTCATCGAGAACGACAAGGTCGCAGTCTAGATAGATCACCCGCCGGATCGTAGTGGCAAGTACCTCAGGCGCGAGGAAGCGCAGATAAGCTTCTTTGGTGATATATCGGTCGACATGCGCACCCATGACGCGTCCACTGTCGACTTTGTGAAAGCTGACAGCCACGTTGCTGAAGGGTCGCAGCGTCTCGGCCAGCATTTCGCGAGATACCGGATCGTCTTCGGTAGTCATGACATGAATGTGTACAGGATGAGGGCTGCTGGCGACGGCTAGTGACACAGCCGCAACAGCGGCATGTTGCAGATAGTGCCGATCCGCGCAGAACAGCACCTGAACCGCATCCACCGCCGCATCTGCCATATCGATCGTCATTCCACCCCTACCGGCTTGCGGATGCGACCGAAGCGAACAGGAAGCAATGCTCGCAGCGCCCCAATTTCGGTGCCGACCGGATGCCCGACCACCCGCAGGGCTGTAGCCCAGCCCGTGGCACCCCCGCCTATCGCGATCAGGCACTGTCCCCAGCCCAGGGAGAAGCCATTGCCGCCAATCATGATGACCGTGATCGGCACCACCGCCGTGGCAACAGCCAAGACCAAGCTGTCGCGGGAGGCCGTCGCCATGTCCCGCCAACCGACATTGATCGCCCTGCGCACGAACCAGAAAGCGACTGCCATCTGGAATGGTGCCAAGATCATCATGCTTGCCGCGACCGCCTCGATGCTGATGGTGCCAGCCGCAAAAACCAGCATGGCAGATGGCGGTAGGCTGATCAGACTGGACCACAAGGTGTCCCTGATACGGCCGTGAGCTACGAGCACCGGGAAGGTCAGGAATGCTGGCGCCATCGCCATCGTCCCAGCGGCAATCATGCGCACCAGCGGCACGGCCTCGATCCACTGAGGTCCTAGAATAACAAGAACAACGGGCTCGGCTAGCAGAACCAGCATGACAAGCATCGGCCACTGCACTGCGGACATGAGCAAATAGCCATGCAGATAGCTGGCCTTCAGATCTCCTCCGCTGCGCGCTTGCGCGGCAAGTACCGGCAACACCACGGGCTGCAGGGCCGAAACAATGCTGCGGTCGGGCAACTGGCACACGGTGACCGCCCGCGCGAAGAGTCCGACGGCCTCGAACGACAGCAGCTTGCCCAGCATGAGGCGTGGAAGCGACTCGTAGGCCATGTTGACCAAGCTCACTGAAGATGAGACGAGCCCGAAGGACAGGATCTGCCGGGCCTCGGCCAGCGACGGCCGGAACATCGCAGGCTGGGGACGGACCGCGACTGCCGCGACAGCCAAAGCGGTGCCAGAGGCGAGAAAGCCCCAGACATAGCTTTCCGGTCCAAAGCCTGCAAACCCTAGTGTGATCGTCACCGTCGCACTGGTCAGGGCGGCAAGAACGTTCAGGATTGCCAGCGTGCGGAAATCAAGCTCGCGCTGCAACAGCGCAACGATAGGCGTGGCGAAGGGTATGACCAGAAAGCCGAAAGCTGCCAAGCGAAGCAGGCCTTCGATCTCGCTAGCGCCAAAGAAAATCGCGACGGCATCGGCGGAGAGCAGCAGCCCCCCCATCAGCACCAGCGAAAGCAGCATTGTGACAGTAAAAGCGCTGCGCAGCGTCTTTGCATGCAGCTCTGGGGTCTGCACTACATAAACCCCAACGCCGAACGTCCGCAGATTGTCCGCAAGCATCAGGATGCTGTTTGCGATGACATAGAGGCCCGTCTCGGCCGGCGTCAGCAGCCTGGCCATCACCATCGTCGTGACCACAAGCAGCACTTGGGACAAATATTTGTCCGCCGCCGAAAACAGCATCGAGACCCTGATTCTCTCCATGTCGTTGTCCTTTCATATGCCGCGCGCGCCGTTGGCGCGATGACACACAGCCAACAGAAGCTTTCAGCCAGCAGCCATGCGCAGCCGCACCGTCAGCCATTCCGGCACTAGGTTGCGCACCGATGACAAGCCGCGCCGGAAGGCGAATTCCTGCCGCAACGCCATGCCACCCCAAGCCGCTAGCCTCTGCGGGCCTGGCATTGTCTTCAGACCCAGTTCCCGTGAATGAGCAAGACGGGCGGCAGAAGAAGGACGGGTCAGCACCGTGCCGAAGACAAAGGGCAGGTAGGCATCGAGGTCGTCCAGGCGCGGCTCTTCATTACCTGGTAGCGTAGGTATCCGCGCCGGCAGAGTAAGCGCGGCCTGATAGATTCCGGCAAGTTCCTGGCGCCACGTTGCGCCCATGTTCGTGCGACGGATCTCGGCCATCGTCTGGCGGCCAAGCGCGATCCTGCGATCCTGGTTCGCAACCAGTTCCGTGATTATGTGGCGGAAATCTCGAAGACTCCTCGCCCGCATCAGTCCGGTGTCCATGCCGACAGAGTCTGCGCCCATGACCTCGCACCCCGGACCAAAGGCGTAACGCGTGACGATAGGCAGGCCGCGCAGCCCGGCCTCCAGCAGCGAGGTAATCGAAGGGAATGGAAAGGAATCCAGGTAGATGTCGGCTGCAGCATAAAACTGTTCGGTATCTTCCGTTTCCGGTTTGACTGTGATCTGCCCAGGTGCGTGTGTTTCTGCTGCAGACCAGTCGACAGTCTTGCCCGGGCCAATTACGATAAGGCGGACCCGGCGATCCGCTTGCAGGATGGGGCAGATTGCGTCAGCGAAGCTTGTCCCGCCAAGAGATCGGAACTTGACTGCGCGCGCCACAGTTAGCAGGACAACGTCTTCCTCTGCCAGTCCAAGAGCCTGTCTTGCGGCCGTTCGCGACCACGGCGCCGGCAAGTCGAGGCAGAGTGGCAACAGGAAGTTCCGATCGGACGGGATACTGCGCCTGTCGACGTTAAGGCGATGTCCCGAGACCCGCGTGCTTATTACGCCGTCAACAAGTCCTGCTCCGACCCAGAAGACGTGATCGGCATGATTCAGCAGTAACACAGGCGGTCGCTCGGCCATCCCAGACATCGCGACGAATGGAATGACGTCTTGGTTGTGCACATGAAGCACTACTAGATCGGCCTTGGCGAAAACTGCCTGCAGATCCCGCGCCCAATCAAGGATGCCCCCAATCCTGCGATTGACATAGTCAATGCTGCCCCCTGCAGCCGCTACAGCGCGCAGTATGGGTTCCGGCAGCGGCGCAGTCTGCCGTGTCAGGGCAATCGAATGACGGTTCTGGCGATCCTCTCCGATCCAGCGCCATAACATGCGACCATGTCCGCCAATGACTGACACCTGCGTCACGACATGCAGAACGCGAAGCGGACCAGCTGGACGCTTCGGCCGCGGTGCCATGAATGGTAGCGCCGCCGAACCCAGGCGCCACAACAGGTGGTCAAGCCGACTACTGGCGAAGCTGCCGGGGTGCCACAGAACGGCATGGTTCGCGGCAACCTGCGCCAATGCCGCTGCCTTGGCATGGCGGTGGCGCTTGATCTCCAATTCGACTGGCGCCAGGAGGGCGGAGAATTCGTCTTGATGCTGGCGTAGAAGATCACACCCCGCCAGGCGCCATTCCTCAAGTCGGGTGGATAGCTCCGGGTCCGTACTGGTATCTTCTCGACTGAATACCTGCTTGGATCTGTTGGGAGCAACCCTCATCCCTGCAGCGCCAGCGAATTAGCAACGGGCAGCGGCATCGACGTTTGAGGTATCAGCGGTCGATAGATCCTCTGGGACGCGCTGTTCAACTTGCCTTCAAAATGCTCGATCGTGCGAGCAAGCCCGTCGCGCAAGGCAACTCGCGGCTGCCAGCCAAGCTGCATTCGTGCGCGCGTGATGTCGGGCTGGCGCTGCAGCGGGTCATCCTGCGGCAACGGCCGATATTCAATCCGTGATGTCGAGTTTGTCATCTCAATCACCATCTCTGCCAACTGGCGCACGGTGAACTCTGCCGGGTTTCCGATATTAATTGGGCCGATGACATCTGGGGATTGGACAAGACGGACGATCCCGTCGATTAGGTCATCGACATAGCAGAAAGACCGGGTTTGTGAGCCGTCGCCGTAAAGTGTGACTGGTTCGCCCTTCAATGCTTGGACAATAAAATTCGACACGACCCGCCCGTCGTTCAGGTTCATGCGAGGTCCGTAGGTGTTAAAGATCCGGGCGATCCGGATATCGACACCGTACTGTCGGTGGTAGTCGAAAAAAAGCGTTTCGGCGCAGCGTTTACCTTCGTCATAGCAGGCCCGGGGCCCAATAGGGCTGACGCTGCCCCGATAGGTTTCGGGCTGGGGGTGGACGGCCGGATCGCCGTAGACCTCGCTTGTCGAAGCTTGGAATACCCGCGCCCGCGTCCGTTTGGCCAGGCCCAGGACATTGATCGCACCGTGGACGTTAGTCTTAACGGTCTGAACCGGGTCGAACTGGTAGTGGATCGGCGACGCGGGACAGGCTAGGTTGTAGATCTCGTCGACCTCGACATAGAGGGGAAACGTCACATCATGGCGCATCAGTTCGAACCGGTGATCGTCCAGCAGGTGAAGCACGTTGTCGCGACTTCCCGTGAAGAAGTTGTCGACGCAGAGCACGTCGTGCCCCTGCCCCAGCAGTGCCTCGCACAGATACGAGCCGAGGAACCCTGCCCCTCCGGTGACCAGTATGCGCTTGCGTGTCATGTGACTTCCTTTTCGCGAACAAGAAGGCAATGGCTCAATAGGCGCCGTCGCCTTTGATGACGGCCGCAGCCGTGCCGAGGATAATTTGGGCGTCCATCCAGATCGATCGGTTGTCGATGTAGAAGCTATCAAGTTCCTCTTGACGGCGAATGTCTGCACTACTGCGCCCAGAGACCTGCCACAGGCCTGTGATCCCGGGCATGACTGTGCAGCGCCTAGCCCTGAACGCCGGGTCCATGGCGTCGAGGTGATACAGCGGGAACGGCCGTGGACCTACGATGCCCATGTCTCCGTTCAGCACGTTAAAGACCTGCGGCAGCTCATCAAGGCTGAGCATCCTGAGGAAATTGCCGATGCCGGGGAGAATGCGGGGGTCGTTGCGCAGCTTGTAGTGGCGGCTCCACTCGGCCTGCGCCTCCTCGTCCTGGGCCAGCAGTGCCTCGAGGCGCCGGTCTGCGTCGCGGTACATGGTGCGCAGCTTCAGCATGTGGAAGTGTCGCGCGCCAAGGCCTTCGCGGATCTGCCGGTAAAGGACCGGCCCGGGGTCGACAACGTAGATCGCCACCGCTGACAGCATCATCACCGGCAGAATGACAGGTAGTGCAGCAAGAGCCAATGCCACGTCCAGCGATCGGCTGACGAATGATTGGGCGTGACCTAGCTTGCGCGATCTCAGCCGAAGGCCAATTTCGCCTCGGACATCTCCAGGCAGCAGGCCCCCTGCCCGAGCGCCCGGAACTCCAGCCAGAACCACCACCTCCTCGAAGCGGCGCAGGATGCTGTCTATCTCCTGGTCGCCAGGTCCCGCCCCTGCCAGTAGCGCCAGACCGAAGGCAGGGGCTTGTAACGGCTCGACTGCCTCAGCGCAGCGTATGCCCAGCCGCCAATTCTCGTCGAAGTACCGCCTGAACTTCTCCGCATCCTCGCCCTGCGCGATAATCACTGCCGGCATGCCCCAGACGCCGCATCGCCGCAAAAGCGACTGGATCATGGCCCGAAACGCCAGTTGCAGCACAAGCGCAGTCACAAGGAAGGTTAGAACCAGAGCGCAGAGCATCCAATCTGTGGTGAAAAGCATGACGCCGACGATCGTCAGCAGCGCGACTTTGCCCCATGTTAGAATGCGACGGCGAAGACATTCGTGTGGGTAGATACCATAGCCTGGGTAGAGACGGGCACTATTGAGAAGAACAATCTGCGCGACAGCTATCAAGGCAAGCGTCGGTAAAAGACCCGGTGGGCGCAGACCCTGTTGCAGCAAAAGGTATCCCGCAGCCAGCAGCGCCATCGCGTCTCCGACCACAAGGACGCCTGCCGAAAAAGTCATCGATCGATTGACGGATGCGTGACCCCAGGCTCGGATGACTGGGGACGGCAATGGCCTGAGCATAACCGGCTCTTCACAAGCGTTCGCAGGCGCAGTCTCCGCAGCGTCGACCAGACGCGCTTCTGGTAGCCGTCGCATGTCATGCCCCAAGATCTCTGCCCGACCCATCGTCCGACCTCCCTGTTCCGGCATCCCCCGCACCAGGGCACGGGTCCTGAGGCTTCCAGTGGGGCGGCTGCCGCTGACCGGCACTTCGCAGGTAAAGCTAGGAGAGAAACCGGTGACAAGAATATGTAGCTATTAGAGTGTATCTGGCGGTCCCAGCACCTCCCAACGGCGTATAAAGGACGAATTCCGCCAGTCCTGCGCCACGCTTGGGCATCATTTCGCGCGATTTTAGGGATCTACACTTGGACCGCTTGTGTCCGTTTGGTTGCCGCTCTACCGCTGCAGGTCGCCCGCGGCACCGATTGATTACCTACTGTCAGGACGTGACAGCGGGTGCACACTACAGAACAGGAATAACTTTATGACAGCCTATTTCGTCTCTCCGACCGGATCGGACGATAATACCGGTACTGCCGAATCCCCTTGGCAGTCCATCGGCCATGCCATGGACGCATCCCTGCAACCCGGTGACGAAGTCGTTGTCAGGCCCGGCACCTATAACGAACAAGTCTCCATCACCCAAAGCGGCTCCGCGGGCAGCGATATCGTGTTGCGGTCCGAAACTCCCGGCGCGGCGCTCATTCGTCCCCCGGAATGGGCATGGAATGCCTTGGACATCCGCGCCAACCACGTAACGGTCCGAGGTTTCGACATCAGTGGAAGCGGTGGCGGTGACGGGATCGAGGCAAACGATGTCCACCATATTCAGATCCTCGACAATATCGTCCACGGTAATGGCGAATCCGGTATCCAGACAAACTGGGCCGAATTCATCACCATCGACGGCAACACGACGTATGGCAACGCGTGGGGAGGGTGGTTTTCGGGAATTTCGCTCTACCAGACACGGAACATCACCGGTGACACCGAGACTCCGGGCTTCAGAACGATCGTCAGCAACAACATCTCCTACGACAACGTGACCCAGAATGGGGCCCACACCGACGGCAACGGGATCATAATCGACGATTTCCAGAGCACACAGACCGCCGGTCATGCCAACTACGACTATCCGACGCTTGTGGAGAACAACCTTGTCTACCAGAACGGCGGCAAGGGGATCGCCGTCCACTGGAGCGACAACGTCACCGTGCGCAACAACACCGCTTGGCACAACAACCTTGATCAGGCGAATGAAGGCACCTGGCGCGGTGAACTAAGCAACCAAGATTCGAACGGCACGACTTGGATCAACAACATTGCCGTGGCCGATCCATCTGCCAGTGCCGACAACACGGCTATCGGTTTTTACGGCAACAACGAAAATGTCGAATGGTTAAACAACCTTTCATTCAATGGCCGGGACGGCGACGTCTCGATGCGTTTAGACGGGGGCAATGCTGCACCTTCAGTATCAGCGGGGAACTTGCTGGGGGTCGATCCGAGCTTCGTCGATCCACCATCTAACTTCCGGCTTGCCCCAAATTCGCCCGCGCGAGATTCCGGCAGCGCCTCTCGCGGCGAGGCAACCGAGGATCTGGACGAGAATCCCAGATCGCAGGGCCCGATCGACATGGGTGCCTACGAGGCGCCAGGTGACGAGGCTAACGCGGGCACATCTGACAGCAACCCCGCCACTCGCGACAACGATCTCGGCCCGGTGTCTACAGGAGGAGCTCTGACGATCCTGTCCGAGACGTTGCTAAAGAACGATGCCACATCTGATGGCAGTGATATGTCCGTCATTTCTGTGACAGGTGCCGTGGGCGGGACGGTCAGCTTAGAAGACGGTGTCGTTACCTTCCGCCCCGCTACCGGTCATCAAGGCGATGCAGGGTTTTCCTACATGGTGGCGAATGGTGCAGGCGAGACCGCAATCGCCTCAGTTGCGCTGACCGTCGTGCCAGACACCGAAGCGGCGACCCTCTTTAATGCTGCGGCTCGTCCGGAAGTCGTCTCTGCGGAAGATCCACAGGCGGTTGAGTTGGGGCTGAAGTTCCAAGCCGATGTAGACGGTACCGTCACCGCAATCCGATTTTTCCGTGGCCCGGGCAACGACGGCATCCATCCGGTGACATTGTGGTCGGCAAAGGGCGATATCCTAGCGCGCGGGCAGGCAACCGGAACGACCGACGGATGGCAGCAGGTGACTCTGGATCGCCCGGTGGCGTTCAGCGTCGGCGACGTAGGAGTTGCATCCTATTATGCGCAACAGGGACATTATTCGGTGGATAAGGAATACTTCACTGACGGGATCGACAACGGACCTATCAGCGTGAATGCCGATGCAGGGGTCTATGCCTACGGAGAGGCTAGTTTGTTCCCCGACAGCATCTACAAGTCCAGCAACTATTGGATCGACGTGGTCTTCACCCCTGACGAGTTGGTAACGTCTGCCGCTGAAACTGCGGCTGCGGCAGAGTCTTTCGATCGGGCAACACCTTTGGCCGAAATGCTCAGGCCTGACGCAGACAGCGGATCTGTCCAGCCCGATGACCCAGATGTGACCGGTGATGAGATCGTGTTTACGCCTGTGAGCGATGCAAAAGGCGAACAGGAGGCGTTCGATCCGGACATCTTGCATGGCGGCAGGCATGCCGAAGAGCCTGTCCAGGATCAGCACGCCTCGCTGGACGTTGACCCTCAAATTTTTGCGCCGCCGTGGTGGCATGACCAAGGCATGCCGCACAGTTTCGAGTGGTGACAGCAATCGCCAGAGGCTTGCGACAAGCCACTAGCCCGGCACTGGGTTCAACGACGCTGCAGTGGGGGTCTGCCTCAGGTAGGTGCCCTGTTGTGCTATAAAGCATGTGCAAGATTAGGGACTGTCACTGCAGCTCCATGCCGTACGCGCCCCTCTTCCACCATCGCCATGATACGTTCGTGGCGCGACCGCGGCGCCAAAAACACGAAGTTGAAGATACGTTTGCGCGAGACGTAGCTAGCTATGTCGCTTCCGCCAATCGGCTCATCCACTGTCATGAGTGCCTCGCCCCGCAAGAAAAATCCTGTATAGCCAAGCTCTCCGAGACGTCTTGATAAGCTGGGTAGCGCTTCCTTGCGATGACGATCTTCTGCTTCGATTAGAAGATGCGGAAGATCGCGCGAGAGCAGACCCCACCCCCCGTTGATCACGGCAAGTTCGTGACCTTCAACGTCGATTTTCATGAAGCCGATCCGCCCATAACCATAGTCATCAAGTCGCCGACACGGAACCCGTACTGCGTGCACTGGCAGCGGGCCGAGGTCGTTATCCACCTCAACCGTCGCCAGACCATCATGCATCCTGTCATTTGGAATCCGCAGCAGGACTTCACCAGTTCTGTCAGATAACGCAGTCTGCTCGACTTGAACACGCGATCCGAACGCCCGTTGTAGGAACCGGGCAAGTGTCGGCTGAGGTTCAAAGGCGATGACCTTCTGCGCCCGAAGGGCAGCATGCCACGAATAGACACCATAGTTTGCACCCACGTCGAGCACGCAATCCCCGCTATCAATAAGATAGGGAAGCAACCGCAACTCCGGCTCACCGGAGTACCAAGAGCACATCGCCCGCCTCGCCACCCGAAGTCGGGGCGGAATCAGGTCCATGGCCGTTCTCAAAGCCGAGGTCTTCATGCTTCCGCCCGCCCAATCGACAATGACCGACGATACTGAAAGCCAGGGATCACCCAATTCGTCCATTCGGCGTGGTTCATACCACGTTAGGCGCACTGCGCTGACCCGAACATCAACTTGCCCGTATCGGTTTCTCAGATGGCTAAAGCGTCAGTGCTAGAGAGATTGGAGATCCCGCTCCACACAATGCTTCCGAAAACAATCTGCTCGCCTTTTTAACCAAGCGCCGTACCTTGGGCGGGACTATGAGCGCTGATAGCCGCGAGGCACGTGACGTCGTGCCCAGGTTGGTGAAGACCTACCGGAAGCTCAGCCTCTCCTTCTTCGCTTATCTAGGTCAGGCCGCTGAATTAGTCACCTATCAGGAACGCCGTTCCTTGGGGTCTTCAGAATTGGCGGCGGATACCCCAATTCACGGCCCCTCCGAGCGACGCCCGGATCCCCCCGCAGCCTCATTCGGCCAGCAACCGTGGCAGACGGGCGAGGTTGCTGGCGGCCATTGTCAGGGTGAACTGGGCGCCCACCCGTTTGATGCCCCGCAGCATGGTCTGTGCCATCGGCCCGACCGTCTTGGCCCAACCGAACGGCTCCTCGATTTTCTTGCGGCGTTTCTGTGAGACGGCGTAGCCCGGGTGCCGGGTGGTCCGGCCGTCGATCGCCGAGTAGCGCATCTTCTGCGCCACATGTGGCGTGATACAGGCTCGGCGCAGGTCCTTCACGAACTCCGCGCAGTCGTAGCTCTTGTCGGCGGCCAGCGTCAGCCGCCGGGTCGAGCCCGGCGAATGCCGGTGGATCATGTCGAGAGCGGCTCGCCGCTCGGCATAACCATCCGCTTGCGTCACCTCGGTCCCGACGATCAGGCCGTTGCGGTTCTCCATCAGGGTATGGCCGATGAAGCAGAGGCTCGCACCGGTGCCGGGCGACTTCTTGTAGAGCCGAGCCTCCGGATCAGTGACCGACGCATGGGTGGCGTTCGATCGTTTCTGGCCGCGAAAGTCGACCTCGGCATTGCGATCCCTGGGCTTGGTTGCGGTCATCGGGGCGGTCTCGGGGCTGGGGCTCGTTTCGGCGGGAGTTGAAGCAGGGCCATCGGTGGCGGGTGGCGGAAAAGGCGCGTCGTCCGGCCCATCACCGCTTTCGGGAGGGGTCGCGTTCGGCTTCGGCTGGAAGCTCTTCATCGACGCCCAAGCCTTGACCAGCGTGCCGTCGGCCGAGAAATGCTCGTCCGACAGCAAGGGCGCCACCTCGCGATGCACCAATATCGCTGCAAGGAACTTGCGCGACAGTTCGGTCGTGAGCAGCCGGTCGCGGTTCTTCGTAAACACCGTCGGCCTCCGGCCCGGGGCTTCGCCCGTTCAGGGCTGACGCCCTTCACCCCAGACCGCATCGTCGATGCCCAAACCGACGAACCACCGGAACATGAGGTTATACTGCATCTGCTCCATCAATTGCCGCTCTGAGCGGATCGAGAACAGGATCTGCAGCAGGCTGGCCCGGATCAGCCGTTCCGGCGCAATCGAGGGGCGGCCGAAATTGGCATAGAGCGCCGCGAAATCCGCATCGAGGCTGACCAAGGCATCGTTGACGACCTGACGGATCTTGCGCAGCGGGTGCCGCTCGGGGATGCGCTCCTCCAGATCGACATAGCTGAACAGCGATCCACTCGTTTCGTCCAATCCCCGCATTCCCATCTCCCGTCAAACCGCCAGGAAAGTGAATCATGTTCCGGTTTCAGCGTCCAGCGTGGGGTTTTTCAGCAGCGTGCTCTCATGATCGCTGTCAACGCTTTGTTTCATGGACACTTCTTCCGGCGGGACCGGGCGCGATCTTGTATGGATGCGCAGGGTAGGAGACGGAACTGAGACGACGGTTGGCAAGCTCTCATGCGCGGGTTGGCTACCGCATGACCGTGGTTTCGTCTTGGGGCTGCCTCGCTCTAAAGGGCGAGCGTCGACCGTGTCGGCTCATAACACGCACGAGGGTTCCCCACCGCGTTCCGTCCCCAACCCTACGCATCGGAAGGATCGAGCGTTATTCTCTCTTTGGCTCCGTGTGGCGTCAGGCGCGTGCGGGAGTAACTGTGCGGGCAATGGCCCAGATAAAGCCTGCCATCTCGCGCGCGATGGCGGTGGTGGCCACCACCTTCGGTTTGCCTGTTGCCATCAGGTGGCGGTAGCGCTGGCACATCCTGAGCTGGCCCTTCCAAGCGATGTCGCGCACCACCTGCGGCAGGCTCTCGACCCGGTCGAGCAGCTTCCGGCTGACGCGGGCCTGCATCCGGTAGCTCCATGCTCCCTCGATTAGGACCCTACGCGCGAGGCCGCTGCCGGCCTTAGTAATGCCGCCGCGGCGGACGCTGGCGCCGCTGAAATGCTCCGAAGGCGTCAGCCCCAGATAGGCCATCAGTTGTCGTGGGTTGTCGAACCGGTTGAAGTCGCCGACCTCGGCCACCACCGTTACCGCCACGATGAAGGCAACCCCGCGCATCGCCTGCACGGCCTCGACCACCGGCGCCAAGCTCCAGGCCGGTAGCAGGTCGGCGATCTGCTTCGTCAACCGTTCAATACGGGCCTCGGCGTCGGTGACGGCATGGATGTAATCCTGCAGCACGATCTGCTGCGCCGGATGCGTAAATCGCACCGTGGTCAGCCACCGCCGGTAGGCCTTCGTCCAGCCCTTCTTGCCGGGATAGATCCGGCCGTGCCGCAGGAGGAAGCCCTGCAGATGCTGACGCGCCTTGCCGGTGACCCGAACTGCCGTGGCCCGCGCCCGGATCAGATCACGCATTGCCTCATGCGCGGCATCCGGCACCCTGACCGCCGTCAACTCGCCCGCCCGGTGCAGCTTCGCCAGCATTACCGCGTCGCGCCGGTCGGTCTTCACCCGGTCGCCAGCCTTCACCGGGATGAGCGACGGCGCGACGACCATGCAGTCATGCCCGATCTCGGTCAGCTGCCGGTGCAGACCGTAGCCGCAAGGGCCGGCTTCATAGCAGAAATAGAGTTGACGGCCATCGCCTCCCAGCTTCTCGGCAAACTTGCGGACATGATCGGCGCGGTTTGGGATCGTGCCCCAGTGGCGGACTTCACCGCCACGTTCGCCTCGCGCAATCGCCACCGCAATCGTCGCCTTATGAACATCCAGCCCGATGAAAATGCTATCCTGCATTCGGTCTCTCTCCCATTCTGGAGGCTCGGCGCCAGCCCGCCTGGCGCAACCCTCGAAGGAGAATGCCGCGGGAGAGACCATCGAACCAGTCACCTCACACCGCGATCATGGGGTCTAGGTGACCGGCTCGGCCTCAATGGGCCAGAGGAGCGCGTCCCGTTCCTTCCGGAACTCGTCGTCGTTCGGCCCGCCTGAACCACACTGCCCGGAAATCTGCCCCAGTTACCTCTGCCCGCTTACGAATCTGATCGAAGAGGCAGCCTTTTTTTGAGTTTCGATGCAGTGTCAAGATAACCTCAGCCATCATTTTAGCAGCTTTATGAAGAGCACTGATGTATTTTGGAGAGGGTCGGCTTCAGGATCTTCCTGCTTGGCTACCTGCGCTTCAAATACCCCGCAAGCGGCCGTCATTCGCTAGTGACACACGGCATAAGAACAATGCTGGCTCACTTGCTTACGTTTACAAACGGTCGTTTATTAGCCTCGTCATGATTTGCAGCGCAGATCCAAACATGCCCGTCATTGGCTATGCCCGCGTGTCTACCGAAAATCAGACCCCCTGCCCCAAGTATAGGCCCTGACCGCTGCTAGCTGCGGTCGGATCCCTGAGAAGCAGGCGTCGTGCAGAGACCGGCGCGTACTCCGTGCTGGCACGGGTGCTTGAGGAGATGCGCAATGGAGAGACGTTGGTCGTGGTCCGGATCGATCCGCTGGCAAGTTCGTTGTCGCACCTGCTGGAGGTGATCGAGCCGGCTAGAGGCCAAGAGCGCGTTCTTTCGCTTGATCGAGGATCCGATCGACACCGCCAGCCTTCCGGACAAGCTAACGCTGCAGGTCTCCTTCTTCGCGTATCTGGGTGACCGGCTCGGCCTTAATGAGCTAGTTGAGCGCCTTCTGTTCCTTCCCGGACTCGTCGCTGCTCGTACTGCGTAAGCCACACCGCCCGGAAATTTGCCCCGTTTGCCGGTTGGCCGGGATCGCACAACTGGTCCAAATTCCTGCGGTCACCTTTCAAACTTGGGGCGATCTTTGTGCATTTAGGGGACACTTTAGATGTCACCCCTTTAAGCAATCTTCTTCTTCTTTTTTCTTCTTCTTCATCGGTAGTTAAAGCATTGATCGAATTTATAAATAACCGCTGAATCCGTAGTTTTTGGGTGCAATCCCCGTAGCAAATGGGTCGATCTGAAGCCTTAAACCGTAGAAAAGGGGTCGCAAAGCCGTAGA